>NZ_JBEZVK010000036.1:0-75999 GCF_040636955.1 Streptomyces sp. NPDC032472 | reverse complement strand
GCCGGGCACCGGGCTCCGCCCGGACCCGCGCCTCAAACGCCGGCGGGGCTGGATTTGCCGAGCCCTGGCTGCGAAGGCCGGTGTTGGTGCCCGGGTTTGCTGGAGCGCCGCCCCAAGCCCCGCGCCTCAAGCGCCGGAGGGGCTGGAGTTGCCGACCGCTCGGCTGCGAAAGCGGGGCGGACGGGGTCAGGCCGTGGGGGTCAGGAGGCAGCGGCCTACCAGGCCGACGCCTGCGTCGAGGGACTCGGCGAATTCCTCGGCCAGGTCGGGGGAGCGGCGCAGCCCCCACAGCAGGCGGGCCGCCGACCACGCAGCCCCCCGCGCCCGCTCCAGGCTCCACGACCCGAGCAGATGCGTCAGCGGATCGGCGACCTCCAGCAGGTCGGGCCCCGGCATCAGGTCCTCCCGGATCCGCTCCTCCAGGCAGACCAGCGTGTCCCCGACCCGGTCGAAGTCCGCCTCCAGGGCCCCCGGTTCGCACTCCAGCGCCCGGCACGTGGAGACCACCGCCAGCGCCAGGTCGTGGCCGATGTGCGCGTTGATCCCGGCCAGCGCGTACTGCAGCGGCCGCACCCCGGGGTGCCGCCGGTACTGCAGCAGGGGCTGCCAGCACGCCGGCGCCCGCTCCGCCTCCACCGCCGCGAGGTACCGCTCGGCGAACCGCACGCTCAGCGCCTCCGCCCGCCGCGGCGCGGGGAAACCGCCGCGGCGGATGCCCTCGTACAGCGTCTCCGTCACCGTCAGGTACACCCGGTTGAAGACGGCGACCCCGTCCCGCGCCGGGAGCCGCTCGTCCAGGGCGCGCATCCGCGCGAGCACCGCTTCCATGCCTGGCAGCGTCCCAGGCGGCGGTGCGGATGCGGGGAACTTGGCCGCGCGCTTCGCCGGTTCGGGCGAACCGGGTTCAGGAACGCGTGTCGGTCCCGGGAGCGGTCCCGGTCCCGGGCTCAGGCTCGGGCTCGGGACCGCTGCCGTCCGTGCTCTCGTCGTACGTGGACGTGCCCTCGTCCAACAGCGGCTCCTGCACCTTCAGGTGGGCCGGGGCGAAGAACCGCAGCGCGTGGTAGCCCCCGATGACCACGATCGAGCCGAGGGCGATCCCGCCGAGCTCGAAGCTCTCGGTCAGCTGCAGCTTCACGCCGCCGATGCCGATGATGATGCCCGCCGCGGCCGGCACCAGGTTCAGCGGATTGCGCAGGTCCACCCGCCCGTTGAGCCAGATCTGCGCGCCGAGCAGGCCGATCATGCCGTACAGGATGACGGTGATGCCGCCGAGCACCCCGCCGGGGACCGCGGCGACGACCACGCCGAACTTCGGGCACAGGCCGAAGAGGAGGGCGAAGCCGGCGGCCGCCCAGTACGCCGCCGTCGAGTAGACCCGGGTGGCGGCCATGACACCGATGTTCTCGGAGTAGGTGGTGTTCGGCGGGCCGCCGACCGCGGTGGACAGCATGGAGGCGGCGCCGTCGGCGGCGATGGCCGTGCCGAGGGTGTCGTCGAGCGGGTCGCCGGTCATCTCGCCGACGGCCTTGATGTGCCCGGCGTTCTCGGCGATCAGGGCGATCACCACCGGCAGCGCGATCAGGATCGCCGACCACTCGAACTGCGGGGCGTGGAAGGACGGCAGTCCGATCCAGTCGGCCTTGGCGACACCCGAGAGGTCGAGCCGCCAGTGGTCGACGGCCTCGGGCCCGCCCACCGTCGAGTGGATCTTGCCGAAGAGCAGGTCGAAGAGGGCGGAGACCGCGTACCCGAAGACCAGCCCCAGGAAGATCGCGATGCGCGACCAGAATCCGCGCAGGCACACCACGGCCATGCCGGTGAACAGCATCACCAGCAGCGCCGTCCACTGGTCCTGCGGCCAGTACGTCGAGGCCGTCACCGGCGCCAGGTTGAAGCCGATCAGCATCACCACCGCGCCCGTCACCACCGGCGGCATCGCCGCGTGGATGATCCGCGCCCCGAACCGCTGCACGGCCAGCCCGGCCAGGAACAGGGCCGCGCCCACGGTGAACACCGCGCCGGTGACCACTGCGCTGTCCCCGCCCGAGGCCCGGATCGCCGCCGCCACGCCCACGAACGACAGCGAGCAGCCCAGGTACGAGGGCACCCGGCCCCGGGTGGCCAGCAGGAAGACGACCGTGGCGATGCCGGACATCATGATGGCGAGGTTCGGGTCCAGGCCCATCAGGACCGGCGCGACGAAGCTCGCGCCGAACATCGCCACGACGTGCTGGGCGCCGAGCCCCGCCGTACGCGGCCACGACAGCCGCTCGTCCGGCCGCACCACCGCGCCGGGGGCGGGGGTCCGCCCGTCTCCGTGCAGGGTCCAGCGCAGGCCGAGGCCCATGTTCCACCACTTCCGTCGAGCCGACTGATCGAGCATCCTGGCCGCAGGCGCACGCACGGCGCACGGCGCAGGGCCAGCGTTATATTACGGCCGGGTACCAGTGGTTTCGCCCCGATTGTCGCAGGCCCTTTCCACCGCCGGGACCGGCCGCTGCCGCAGCACCGCCGCGCCGGCGGTCAGCCCGAGGGCCAGCAGCGTGACCAGGGCGAAGGAGCCGACCAGCGAGGTCGCGTCGGCCACCGCGCCGATCGCCGACGGGGCGATCAGACCCGAGGTGTACGTGATCGTCGCGACGCCGGCGATGGCCTGCGCGGGGGCCGGACCGCTGCGCGCGGCCGCCGCGAACGCCAGCGGCACCACCACGGCGACCCCGAGCCCGATCAGCCCGAAGCCGGCGATGGCAGCCGCCGGGTGGCGGGCCGTCACCACGAACAGCCCGCCGACCGTGGCCAGCGCACCGCCCGCGCGGACCGTGCGGACCGGTCCGAAGCGGTCGACCACCCGGTCCCCGGCCAGGCGGGCGGCGGCCATGGTCAGGGCGAAGGCGGTGGTGCAGGCGGCGGCGAGGCCGGCGTCCGCATCGAGCACGTCTCGCAGGTAGACCGCCGACCAGTCCAGGCTCGCGCCCTCCGCGAAGACCGCGCAGAACCCGACCGCGCCGATCAGCAGGGCCGAGCGCGGGGGCCGGGCGAAGTGCGGCGGAGCCGCCTCCTGCGGCGTACTGCGCAGGTCCAGCACCCCGCGTACGGCGACCAGCCCGGCGGCGGTCAGCGCGAGCGCGGCCAGGAGGTGGTGGAGCCGGGCGTCGGCCCCGGCGTGGGCGGCGGCGGTGCCGGCCGCCGAGCCGAGCAGTGCGCCGGCGCTCCACATGCCGTGCAGCGAGGACATGATCGAACGGCCGAGCCGGTTCTCGGTCTCCACGCCGAGGGCGTTCATGGCCACGTCCGACATGCCGGAGGCGGCGCCGTACACGAGGAGGGCGCCGCACAGGGTGGGCAGGTCCGGGGCGAGGGCCGGCAGGGCGAGGGAGAGCGTCCACAGGGACAGCAGCACGCGCAGCGCGGTGCGGGCCCCGAGCCGGTGGTTGATCCGCCCGGCGAGCGGCATGGCGGCCGCGGCCCCGAGCGCGGGGAACGCCAACGCCAGCCCGAGGCTTGCGGCCCCGAGGCCGGCATGGTCCTGGATCCAAGGGATCCGGGTGGCGAAGGAGCCGGTGACGGCCCCGTGCACACAGAAAACGGCGGCAATGGCGATGCGGGCGCGGCGCAGCCGCCCGGCGCCGGGCTCGGCGGTGGATCCGTCTTCCCCGGGCGGCCTCATCCCCCCACGCTAGCCGCACCACCCCCGGACCGGCGCCGCAGCGGCAGATTCGGCCGGGCCTCAGGGGCGGTACGCCGCGAAGGGGGTGTGGCCCACCGCGTTGGCGGGAGCCAGGTGGCCGCCGCGGCGGAAGGCCGCGTACGCCCTGCCCGCCAGCGGGATCTCCACGACCCGGCGCCGCCGCCCGGTGGCGGCCAGATGCGCCCGGGCCAGGTCGGCCAGCCCGCGGACCTCCGGCCCGCCCATGTCGGCGACCCGCCCCGCGGCGACCGGCACGGCCAGCGCGGCCATCCGGTCGGCGACCTCCGCCACGTCGATGGGCTGCACCCGCACCCCCTTCGGCACCGGCACGGGCAGCGGCGCCGGCACCTTCGCCGCCGCGTCCACCACCCCCGCCACCAGGTCGTGGAACTGTGTGGTCCGCAGGATCGTCACCCCGAGCCCCGACTCCAGCAGCATCCGCTCGACCTTGTGCTTGACCACGTAGTAGCCGAGCGGCACCACGTCCACCCCGACGATCGAGATGTAGACGATGTTCGTCACGGTCCCGGCCCGCCGGGCCGCCTCGATCAGGTGTCCGGCGGCCACGTCGTCCCCGCCGCGCGGGCTGCTCGCGCAGTGCACGACCACCTCCGCCCCGGCCATCGCCGCGTCCAGCCCGCTGCCGTCGCGCAGGTCGACCGGGTGGTCCGGCGCGTGCCGGCTCAGCACCCGTACGTCGTGCCCGGCCGCCTGCAGCCGGGTGACGACGAGACTGCCCAGGTTTCCGGTGCCTCCGGTGACGAGGACGGTGGTCGTGGTCGTGGTCATGGTGTCCGTTCCTTTGCTCGGCGGTGCGGTCACCAGCTGGGATTGGACAGCCCCGCCGAATGTGACAGCTGCCGCCGGAGGAATTCCAGCTTCTGCGGATTGACCACCGCCCGCAGCCCGCCGACCCTGCCGTCCTCTCCGAGCTCGACCACCAGGACCGAGGCCGCGTCGCCCACCACGACCCCCGGCTCCCCGTTGACCACGGCGAAGCCGAACGGCAGACCGGCCGCGTACTTGTGCAGGGCGCCCAGCAGGAACCGGGCCACCTTCTCGCGGCCGAGGACGGGCCGCCGGGCCGTGTTGACCACGCCGCCGCCGTCCGCCACGTACCGCACGTCGGCGGTGAGCATGCCCTCCAGCCGGCCGAGGTCCCCGTCCCGGGCCGCCGCCAGGAAGGTCTCCACCAGGCCCTGCCACCGTGCCGGATCCGCCTCGAAGCGGGCACGGTCCGCGCCTGTACGCCCCTCGGCCACCCGGCCCGCCGCCCGCCGGTACAGCTGCCGGCAGTTGGCCTCGGACAGGTCCAGGAGGGCGGCGATCTCCCGGTGCCCGTACGCGAAGGCCTCGCGCAGCACGTACACCGCCCGCTCCACCGGCGTGAGCCGTTCCAGCAGCACCAGCAGGGCCATCGAGACGCTGTCGCGCTGCTCCGCGGACTCCAGCGGCCCCAGGGTCCCGTCCCCGGTGAGCACCGGCTCCGGCAGCCAGGGGCCGACGTACTCCTCGCGGCGGGCCCGGGCCGAGGTCAGCCGGTTCAGGCACAGGTGGGTGACGGCCTTGGCGAGCCACGCGCCGGGGTGCGCGACGTCGCCGCGGTCGCCGGCGCTCCAGCGCAGCCAGGCGTCCTGGACGGCGTCCTCGGCCTCGGTCGCGGAGCCGAGCATGCGGTAGGCGATGCCGAACATCCGGGGGCGGTGCTCCTCGAACTCCGCGGCGCCGGCGGTGGTACGTGTGATCACCACAGCAGCGTACGGGCGAGGACCCGGTGGCCGCCGGGCCACCGGGTCCTCACGTTCGGGCCGGGCTCAGCAGGCGCCCAGGTCCTTCCAGACGCCCCAGTCGCCGGTGGTGCCGGGCTCCTCGTTCTGCGTCCACCACTGCGCCTTCCAGTTGTGGCCCTTGTGCGAGACGACCGTCCCGCCCGTGTAGACCGTTCCCCCGACGTACGCCGGGTTGGTGCACGTGCCGCCCGGCGGCGTGGTCGGAGGCATGGTCGGCGGAGTCGTCGGGGGAGTGGTGGGCGGGGTCGTCGGCGGCTGGGTGCCGCCCGGCTCCACCACGGCGGTGCCGCGCGCCAGGTCGCCGGCCAGGGCGTACGTCGTGCCGGCGATGGTCACCGTCCAGTTGGACGGGGTGGACACCGGCAGGTAGTAGTTGAAGGCCAGGTCGACGGTGGCGCCCGGGGCGAGCGACTGCCAGGCCGGCAGCTTCAGCGACACCCGCTGGAAGTCGCCCTTCAGACCGCCGACGTTGTTCCCGGTGTGCCCGCTGCTGATCACCTTCGTGCCGAAGCCGGACTGGTCCGAGGCGTTGTTCGGGGCCGAGGTGCCGTAGTCGAATTGGAACTCGGTGCCGCCGGGCAGCGTGGCTTTGGTGTTGTTGGTGATCCTGAGCTTCGGGGTGATCGGGTAGTTGGAGTCGCCGAGCTTGAAGTCGGTGAACTCCGTCTTCACGTCCACGGCCTGCGCCGGCAGCGCGCCGCCCGCCTTCTTCGCCCCGTACGGCGCGGCCGCCTTGAACTTGTCGTACATCAGCGAGGTGAGCGTGTCACCGGGCTCGTACTGGCCCTTGGCCGCGTTGAAGGAGTAGTCGCCCGCGAGCTCCCACACCATGGTCCCGCCGATGCCGCGGTCGACGACGTAGTCCGCCTTGGCGCCGACCGACTGCTCGTCCTCGGTGGACAGGAAGACCTTCTTCTGCGCGTTCCACAGCCACGGCGCCACCAGGGTGGAGTCGTACTTGCGGGCGTAGGTGCCGGTCAGGGTGGTGTTCGCCGGGAAGCCGTACCGGGTGACGTAGTCGCCGACGACGCCCTTCTCCAGGTTCTTCGCGTGCCACATCGGGTTGGAGCCGGCCGGGGACTCCTGGCCGCTGGTGTCCTTGTCGTGCCACAGGTTGTCGATGCCGACCGCGCCGTCGCCGCACTTGGTCAGGCCCGAGCCGGCCGGGCAGGCCGTGGCCGCGGCCTTGCCCCACAGGCCGTCGGTGCCGCCCTGGACGTTCTTGAAGCCGCGGGTGTAGTAGGGCAGGCCGATGTTGATCCGGCCGGCCGGCATGGAGCCGCGGAAGTAGTGGTAGGCCCAGTCGGCGTTGAGGTAGCCGATGCCGCCGTACTGCTGGCTGCCGTAGACCCCGGCCGCGGCCAGCTCGGCGTCCTTGCCGTCGTCGAAGAGCGAGGCGTTCGGGCCGACGTACTCGTTCCAGGCGCCGTGCAGGTCGTAGGACATGATGTTGACGTAGTCCAGGTACTGCTGCATCTGGAACGTCTCCATGCCGCGCAGCAGGTAGCCGGAGGACGGGGCGGCCACGGTCAGCAGGTAGTGCCTGCCGTCGGCGGCACCGGCGCGGTCCAGCTTCTCGCGCAGGGTCTTCAGCAGGGCCGCGTAGCCCTGGACGAGACCGGCGCGGCGGGCGTTGGCGAGCTGCCAGTCCAGCGGGTTGCCGGCGTCCTTCATCGTGGTCGGGTACTCGTAGTCGATGTCGACGCCGTTGAAGCCGTACTTCTTGATGAACGCGACCGTGGAGTCGGCGAAGGTGTCGATGCCGGCCTGGTTGACGGAGCCGTCGGCCTTGGTGGCCATCGCGTAGAAGCCGCCCGAGTCCACCCTGGCGCCGCTGTCGTCGAAATAGCCGCCGGTCTCGGCCCAGCCGCCGACGGAGACGAGGGTCTTCACGTTCGGGTACTGCTTCTTGAACTTGTTCAGCAGATTGAAGTGGCCCTTGTAGGGGAGGGCGGGGTCCATCTCGGCGCCCGCGACGCCCGGCCACGTCATGCCGGTGGCGGCGTTCTCCGGGCCGTCCGCGCCGACGGAGATCTTGTTGTCGGACCCGACGTGGGCGAAGGCGTAGTTCAGATGGGTGACCTTGGACCACGGGATGTTGTTGGCGAGGTAGGCCGGGGTGCCGTCCTTGCCGGTCCGCCAGCCGGTGAAGTATCCGATGACGCGCCGCTGGTGGTCGGCGCCCATCTTCTCGCGGCCCTCGGAGTCGTAGACCGAGCAGTAGGGGACGTCGACGCCGGCCGTCCTGTGGAGCCCGTCCGGCCGACAGCTCTCGTTGTCGGCCGCATGGGAGACGCCCGCCGAGAGACCGCCCGCCAGCAGCCCGGCGATCGCCGCGCCGGATGCCAGGAGCAGTGCTCTCGTGCGTGTGGGGGACAGCATGGTGCCTCCTGGGGAGGGGAGGTGTGTGCAGGACACAACAGGCAGGAATGTGGTGCGTGTTGGCCCGTGACGTGCGCACATCTGACGGGCCGTCTCCCGGGGAGGGTGAGGGGAACGTTAAGAGGACTAGACCAAGCCGTCAATAGGTCTGGACCAATCCGGTACGCACCTGACGGACTCCGGCGCGAGCGCCCCCCTGTGACTCAGGCCACAGCGCTTCGCCTGCATGGGTCCCGATCACCCGTGGCAGACTGGCAGGAGTACCAATAAGCAGCGCACTCCGGGGTCGGTGTAATTCCGAACCGGCGGTATAGTCCGCGACCCGTCCGCAGCCAGCGGCCGGTTGACCAGGTGAAATTCCTGGACCGACGGTGAAAGTCCGGATGGGAGGCAGTGCGCGGCGGGCAGTCACACCGGTACGCCGCCGTCGGCGGTCCCCGTGCACCTCCGCACCCCTGCGGACGGGCACCGAGCGGACCGTTTCTCCGGCCTCGGCGTCCCTGCGTGCCTGTACCGCTCACTCTGTCGTATCCCGACAGGCCCCGGAGTCCGTGCCCGACGAGGCAGGAGGACCCGGTGGCATCCCATGACGCCGCACCGCAGGCACCGCACGACGCGGACGCCCGTGCCATGCGCCGCGCCATCGCGCTCGCCTCCCGCGGCCTCGGCTCCACCAGCCCCAACCCCGTCGTCGGCTGCGTCATCACCGACGCCGGCGGCACCGTCGTCGGCGAGGGCTGGCACCAGCGCGCCGGCGGCCCCCACGCCGAGGTCCACGCCCTGCGCGCCGCAGGCGAGGCCGCCCGCGGAGCCACCGCCTACGTCACCCTCGAACCCTGCAACCACACCGGCCGCACCGGCCCCTGCGCCCAGGCCCTGATCGAGGCCGGCGTCACCCGCGTGGTCTACGCCGTCCCCGACCCGAACCCGCAGGCCAGCGGCGGCGCCGCCACCCTGCGCGCCGCCGGGATCACCGCCGAGTCCGGGCTCCTGCAGGCCGAGGCCGAGGCCGGCAACGCCGCCTGGCTCACCTCCGTACGCCTCGGCCGCCCCCACGTCACCTGGAAGTACGCCGCCACCCTCGACGGCCGCAGCGCCGCAGCCGACGGCAGCAGCCGCTGGATCACCTGCCCCGAGTCCCGCGCCGACGTCCACCGGCTGCGCGCCGAGGCCGACGCCGTCCTCGTCGGCACCGGAACCCTGCGCACCGACGACCCCCACCTGGCCGTCCGCGGCATCGAGGGCGCCACCCAGGCCCTGCGCGTCGCCGTCGACACCCGCGCCGGCCTGCTGCCGACCGCCCGGATCCTCGACGACGCCGCGCCCACCCTCCTCGTCACCGCCGAGGACGCCGACACCCGGCACCTGCCCGGCCTCGACGTGCTCCGCCTGCCCCTGCACGACGGCCGCATCGCCGTCCACGACCTGCTCGACCGGCTGCATGCCCGCGGCGTGCGCTCCGTCCTCCTCGAAGGCGGCCCCACCCTGGCCGGAGCCTTCCTCGAAGCCGGCGCCGTCGACCGCGTCATCGGCTACCTCGCCCCGGCCCTCCTCGGCGCCGGACCCGCCGCCCTCGCCGGCGCCGGGATCACCGACATCGCCCACGCGATCCGCCTCGAGATCACCGAGGCCGTCCGCACCGGCACCGATCTGCGCATCACCGCCGTCCCCACCACCGCCCCCAAGGAGCACTGAGTGTTCACCGGAATCGTCGAAGAACTGGGCGAGGTCACCGCCATCGAGCAGCTCTCGGAGGCCTCCCGCTTCCGCCTGCGCGGCCCCGTCGTCACCGACGGCGCCAAGCACGGCGACTCCATCGCCGTCAACGGCGTCTGCCTGACCGTCGTGGAGACCGCCGACGGCGAGTTCACCGCCGACGTCATGCAGGAGACCCTGAAGCGCTCCAGCCTCGGCGCCCTGCACACCGGCTCCCGCGTCAACCTGGAGCGCCCCATGGCCCTCGGCGGACGGCTCGGCGGCCACCTCGTCCAGGGACACGTGGACGGCACCGGCGAGATCATCTCCCGCACCCCCTCCGAGCACTGGGAGATCGTCAGGATCTCCCTCCCGGAGAACCTCGCACGGTACGTCGTGGAAAAGGGCTCCATCACCGTGGACGGCGTCAGCCTCACCGTGGTCGAGGCCGCCGCCGACTACTTCACCATCAGCCTCATCCCCACCACCCTCGCGCTGACCACGCTCGGCATCAAGCAGCCCGGCGACCCGGTCAACCTCGAGGTCGACGTCCTCGCCAAGTACGTCGAACGCCTGCTCGCCGCCGGCGTGAACCCCCTGGCCGCGACCGCCGACGAGGACAAGGAGACGCACCGGTGAGCGCCCTGACCTGGCTCAACACGGAGGCGTTCACCGTCTTCGGGCAGAAGGTCATCTGGTCCGACATGATCGGCAACCTGATGGGCCTGGCCGCCCTCGCCCTCGGCTGGCGCCGCTCCATATGGACCTGGCCCGCCCAGCTGCTGTCCGGCCTGATCCTCATCGCCGCCTACGCCTCCGCCCACCTCGCCGGCGGCGTCGGCAAGCAGCTCCTCGTCATCGGCGTGGCCGCCTGGGGCTGGCGCGCCTGGCAGCTCGGCAGGCGGCAGGCCCAGGACGGCTCCATCGCCGTGCGCACCGCCACCTGGGCCGAGCGCGGCCTGCTGCTGGCCGGCGCGGCCCTCGGCACCCTCGCCGTCGGCGGACTGTTCACCCTCTACCCGGACCTGTCCTGGAACCCGTGGGCCGACGCCTACATCTTCGTCGGCACCCTCGTCGCCATGGCCGCCCAGGCCCGCGGCCTCGTCGAGTTCTGGCTCGCCTGGCTCCTGGTCGACCTGGTCGGCGTCCCCCTCGCCTTCACCGGCGGGCTGGCCTTCTCCGGCCTCGTCTACGTCGTCTACTTCGCGCTCGTCGTGTGGGGCGCCTACGACTGGTACCAGCGCTCGCGCACCACCTCCACCCCGGCCCTGGAAGGAGCAACGGCATGACCTCCCTCAAGCCCGTCCCCGACTTCGACGCCCTCATCGAGGAAGCCTTCCGGCTCGACCCCGTCGAGCAGGCCATCCGCGACATCGCGGCCGGCCGGCCGGTCGTCGTCGTCGACGACGAGGACCGCGAGAACGAGGGCGACCTCGTCGTCGCCGCCGAGAAGATCACCCCCGAGATCGTCGCGTTCATGATGAGCGAGTGCCGCGGACTGATCTGCGCCCCCATGGAGGGCCCCGAGCTGGACCGGCTCGAACTGCCCCAGATGGTCCAGCACAACACCGAGTCGATGAAGACCGCCTTCACCGTCTCCGTCGACGCGAGCGCCGCCCACGGCGTGACCACCGGCATCTCCGCCGCCGACCGCGCCACGACCCTGCGCATGCTCGCCGACGGCGTCTCCGAGCCCACGGACTTCGTCCGCCCCGGCCACATCTTCCCGCTGCGCGCCAAGTCCGGCGGCGTCCTGGTCCGCAACGGCCACACCGAGGCCGCCGTCGACCTCGCCCGCCTCGCGGGCCTGCGCCCCGTCGGCGCGATCGTCGAGATCGCCGGCGAGGACGGCGTCATGCTGCGCCTGCCCGAGCTGATCCCCTTCGCCCGCAAGCACGGCCTGACGATCATCTCCATCGAGGACCTGATCGCCTACCGCCGCTCCGCCGAGCCCACCGTCCGCCGCGAGGCCGAGGTCAACCTGCCGACCTCCTTCGGCGAGTTCACCGCGTACGGCTACCGCTCCACCGTCGACGGCGTCGAGCACGTCGCCCTCGTCCACGGCGAGATCGGCGACGGCTCCGACATCCTGGTCCGGGTCCACTCCGAGTGCCTGACCGGCGACATCTTCCACTCCCTGCGCTGCGACTGCGGACCCCAGCTGCACGCCTCCATGGCCCGCATCACGGCCGAGGGCCGCGGCGTGGTCGTCTACCTGCGCGGCCACGAGGGACGCGGCATCGGACTGGTGTCCAAGCTGCGCGCGTACGAGCTCCAGGAGCGCGGCCGCGACACCCTCGACGCCAACCTGGAGCTCGGCCTGCCCGCCGACGCCCGCGACTACGGCGCCGGCGCGCAGATCCTCGCCGACCTCGGCGTGCGCAGCGTCCGCCTGCTGACCAACAACCCCGACAAGTCCGCGGCCCTGGTCCGCCACGGCATCGACGTGGGCGCCCGGGAGCCCATGCCGGTCGAGGCGGGCGAGCACAATCTGCGGTACCTGCGCACCAAGCGGGACCGGATGGGCCACGACCTGCCCTGGCTGGGCGAGCCCGTACCGGCCTCGACCTGCGGCAACCAGTAACGACGGCACCACACCCCCGAGAAACACCAGCAGCACACCACACCACAGCACGAACCACCGAGGAGTACAGCAGTGAGCGGCAAGGGCGCACCCGAACTGAGCGTGAGGAACTGCGGAGACCTGCGGGTCGCCGTCATCGCGGCACAGTGGCACGAGAAGGTCATGGACGGCCTCGTCGACGGCGCCCTGCGCGCCCTGCACGAGCTGGGCATCGACGAGCCCACCCTGCTCCGCGTCCCCGGCAGCTTCGAGCTCCCGGTCGTGGCAAAGGTACTCGCCGGTCGCGGTTACGATGCCGTAGTCGCCCTCGGAGTGGTCATCCGCGGCGGCACCCCGCATTTCGACTACGTCTGCCAGGGCGTCACCCAGGGCCTGGTACAGGTGTCGATCGACACCGGAGTCCCCATCGGCTTCGGTGTCCTGACCTGCGACAACGAGGAACAGGCGCTGGACCGGGCCGGCCTCGAGGGCTCGAACGAGGACAAGGGACACGAAGCGGTCATCGCCGCCGTCTCCACCGCAGCCACCCTGCGGTCCGTCAGCGAACCCTGGCGCTGATCGGCAGCGGAGAACCCCTTATTCTGAGGACCATCATGGCGAACGAACCCACCAAGAGCTTCGAAGAGCTCTTCGCAGAGCTCCAGCTCAAGGCCGCTGAAGGCGACCCCGCCACCTCCCGTACCGCCGAGCTGGTCGCCAAGGGCGTCCATGCCATCGGCAAGAAGGTCGTCGAGGAGGCCGCCGAGGTCTGGATGGCCGCCGAGTACGAGGGCAAGGAAGCCGCCGCCGAGGAGATCTCCCAGCTGCTGTACCACGTCCAGGTGATGATGGTGGCGCGCGGGATCTCCCTCGACGAGGTCTACAAGCACCTCTAGGCCCGCAGGCCGGCTCCGGGCCTGCCGGGCCACCGGTCCGCGGCACCACGGGGGTCCGCCGCGACCCCTCCGCACAACCCCCGCAACACTCACCGCGTCCGCACCACGCATCCCACCGCATCCCGCAGTGAAGGAAGAAACCCATGCTCCGCATCGCCGTCCCCAACAAGGGCTCACTCTCCGGAGCGGCGTCGGCGATGCTCCATGAGGCCGGCTACCGCCAGCGCAAGGAGTCCAAGGAGCTCGTGGTCGTCGACCTCGAGAACGAGGTGGAGTTCTTCTACCTCCGCCCCAAGGACATCGCGATCTACGTGGCCTCGGGCCGGCTCGACATCGGCATCACCGGCCGCGATCTGCTGCTCGACTCGGGAGCCAACGCAGAGGAGATCCTGCCGCTCGAATTCGGGCGGTCCACCTTCCGCTACGCCACCCGCCCCGGCACCGCCAAGGGCCCCGAGGACTTCCACGGGATGACGATCGCCACCTCGTACGAGGGAATCGTCGCCAAGCACCTGGCCGAGCACGGCATCGACGCCTCCGTCGTCCACCTGGACGGCGCCGTCGAGACCGCCATCCAGCTCGGCGTCGCCGAGGTCATCGCGGACGTGGTCGAGACCGGCACCAGCCTGCGCAACGCCGGGCTCCAGGTCATCGGCGACCCGATCATGACCTCCGAGGCCGTCGTCATCCGCCGCAGCGGCGCCGACACCGACAACCCGCAGGTCCATCAGGTCCTGCGGCGCCTGCAGGGCGTCCTGGTGGCCCGCAGCTACGTGATGATGGACTACGACTGCCGCGCCGAGCACCTGGAGCGCGCCGTCGCCCTCACCCCGGGCCTGGAGTCCCCGACGGTCTCCCCGCTGCACAACGAGGGCTGGGTCGCCGTCCGCGCGATGGTCCCCGCCAAGGAGGCCCAGCGGATCATGGACGACCTGTACGAGCTCGGCGCGCGTGCGATCCTCACCACCTCGATCCACGCCTGCCGCCTGTGACGAACCGCACGTGAGCCGTACCTGACCCGCCCGTACCCCGGCCGCGCGTGACCCGTACGCGATCCGTACGCCGTCACCCGGCCCGTACGCCACCCGAAGAAGGCAACCCCAGCATCATGGCCGAGTCCGCCGCACAGCCCGCCCTTCCCGCCCTGCCGGTCACCTTCCGGCCGACCCGCACCCGGGTGGTCCTGCTGAGCGTCGGGCTCGCCATGTTCGTGACGATCACCTCGATCGCCTTCCTGCTGGAGAACCTCAGCCCGGGCGAGCGGGCCAGCTTCGTCTTCACCGCCGCCCTCATGACCTCCGTCCTCGTCCTGCTCAGCCGCCCCAAGGTGGTCGCGGACGAGGCCGGCGTGACCGTCGTCAACCTGACCACCACCCGCCGCCTGGAGTGGGCGCAGATCCTGCGCGTCAACCTCCGCCCCGGCGACCCGTGGGTGTTCCTGGACCTCAACGACGGCACCAGCCTGCCCGCCCTCGGCATCCAGCCGGGTGTCGCCAAGCAGCAGGCCATCGGTGACGCGCGCGCCCTGCGCGCACTCGCCGAGACCCGGGGAACCGGGCAGCACGACCACTGAGCAGGGCGCCGGGCAGCCCGCCCGGCCCAAGCCGACCGCTGCGTCCCATTGCGGCGACGATCTCAGTGACTACCCTGGTGGCGGGGCGCAGCCGTGCGCCCTCCCACCGGCCCCGGGACCCCGAGGCCCGCGGGCACCTGCGACTTGAGGAGTGACTCCCTCCAGCAATGGACGGATCGTCCGGTAGTACCCGCGCCGCCCTCCCCGCGGAGGCGGCGGCATGACCATCCCGCTACTCCTGCTCCTGGCGGCCTTCGCCCTGATCCTCGCCAACGGCTTCTTCGTGGCGGCCGAATTCGGCCTCGTCACCGTGGAACGGCCCGAGGCCGAACGCGCCGCAGCCGACGGCGACCGCCGTGCCCGCACGGTGGTCGCGGCCCTGCGGGAGCTGTCCTTCCAGCTCTCCGGCACCCAGCTCGGCATCACCATCACCTCCCTCGTGGTCGGCATGCTCGCCGAACCGGCCCTCGCCGCACTGCTGACGGGGCCGCTCACGGCTACCGGGCTGCCCGCGGGAGCCGTCTCCGGCGCCGCCGTGTTCATCGGCATGCTGCTCGCCTCCGCCGTCCAGATGGTCGTCGGCGAGCTCGTCCCGAAGAACTGGGCGGTCTCCCGGCCGCTCCAGGTGGCCCGCTTCGTGGCCGGCCCGCAAGCGCTGTTCTCCCGCGCCTTCCGGCCGGTCATCGCCGGCCTCAACGCCGTCGCCAACCGGCTGGTCCGGGCGCTCGGCGTGGAACCCGCCGAGGAGATGGCCTCCGCCCGCACCCCCGGCGAACTGGTCTCCCTGGTCCGCCATTCGGCGCAGGCCGGCGCCCTCGAACAGGACACCGCCGACCTCTTCGTACGGACCCTGTCGCTGGGCGAGCTCACGGCCCAGCACGTCATGACGCCCCGGGTGAAGGTCAGCGCCCTGCAGCACACGGCCACCGCCGCCGACGTGCTCAACCTGACGCGCGCCACCGGGCTGTCCCGCTTCCCGGTCTACCGCGAGCGCATCGACGAGGTCGCCGGCGTCGTCCACCTCAAGGACGCCCTCGCCGTGCCCGAAGCCGAACGCGCCCGCACCACGGTCGGCAGGATCTGCGTCGCCCCGTTGCTGGTGCCCGGCTCCCTGCCGGTGCAGCCGCTGCTGGAGCGGCTGCGCAGCGAACAGCCCATGGCCGTCGTCGTCGACGAGTACGGCGGCACCGCCGGCGTGGTCACCCTGGAGGACATCGTGGAAGAGCTCGTGGGCGAGGTCCGCGACGAGCACGACTTCGCCGAGGACGACAGCCCCGAACTGGCCGCCGTCCCCGCCGAGGACGGCCGCCCCTCGTGGGAGGCCGACGGCAGCTGCCGCGTGCACACCCTGCGCCGGATAGGCCTGGAGGTACCCGAAGGCCCGTACGAGACCGTCGCCGGCCTCGTCGCGGACCTGCTCGGCCGGATCCCCGCCCCCGGCGACCGCGCCGAACTGCCCGGCTGGAAGCTGTCCGTCCGCCAGGTCGGCCGCTACCGGGCCGAGCGGGTCCGCCTCGTGCGCACCGCGGCCGGACCGGCCGGCCAGGGCGCCCCGGCCGAGCTCGAGGCGGCCGGCCGGTGAACGCGCTCCAGCTCCTCTTCGCCCTGCTCCTGGTCCTGGCCAACGGTTTCTTCGTCGGGGCCGAGTTCGCCCTCGTCTCCGTGCGCCGCAGCCAGATCGAGCCCCTCGCCGCCGGCTCCGCGCGGGCCCGGCAGGTCCTGCACGGCCTGGAGAACCTGCCGCGGATGATGGCGGCGGCCCAGTTCGGCATCACCCTGTGCTCGCTCACCCTCGGCGCGGTCGCCGAACCCACCGTGGCCCGGCTGATGGAGCCCGTCTTCCACGCCGCCCACATACCGGCCGGGCTGATCCACCCGCTCGGCTACGCCGTGGCGCTCGCCGCCGTGGTCTTCCTGCACCTGGTCATCGGCGAGATGGTCCCCAAGAACCTCGCCATGGCCGCCCCCGAGAAGACCGCCCTGTGGTTCAGCCCCGGCCTGGTCGCCTTCGCCCGCCTGTGCGGGCCGATCACGACCTTCCTGGGGGCCTGTGCGGCGCTGGTGCTGCGCCTGTTCAAGGTGGAGCCCAAGGACGAGGTCGAGGCCGTGTACACCAGTGCGCAGCTCGGGCGGCTGGTCGAGGACTCCCGGCAGGCCGGGCTGCTGGAGCCGGGTGAGCAGGAGCGGCTGGAGGACGCGCTCGAACTGGGCAGCCGGCTCGTCACCGACGTCCTCCTGGCCCGTGACCGGCTGGTCACGGTCGGGCCCTCGGCGACGCCGCGGCAGATCGAGCAGCTGACGGTCCGGACCGGGTACTCCCGCTTCCCGGTCCGCTCCGAAGGCGGCGCCTTCATGGGCTACCTGCACGTCAAGGACGTGCTGGACCTGGAGGACCGCGAACGGGCGGTCCCGCAGCGGGTCTGGCGCCGCATGCCCACCCTCTCCTCCACCCTCCCGTTGGACGACGCCCTGAGCGTCATGCGGCACGACGCCACCCACCTGGCCCAGGTGGCGGACCCGGCCGGCCGGGTCCTGGGCCTGGTCGCCCTGGAGGACGTCCTGCAAATGCTGGTCGGCGAAGCCCGTGACCCGTCCCACCGCATCCCGGCCCGCCGCCCGCCGAGGGAATCAGCCCTGACGGCCTGACCGCCGCTCCCGGACCCCGCTGCGCGGAGCCGTTTCCCCTCCCCGCCCCTTCCCGAACCGGGCTCCGCCCGGACCCGGTTCCGGGCGCTTCGCGCCCGGTGCGCTCAAACGCCGCGCGGGCGTAAATCAGCCCCGCCGGCGTTTGAGGCGCTGGGGGTCCGGGGCGGAGCCCTCGGTTTCGGGAAGGGGCGGGGAGGGGACGGCTTAGCGCAGCGGCGCCGGCTACAGCGGCGGCGGCGGGGGCGGTGGGTCCGGGCGGTCGCGGTTGGCGGGGCCGCGGCCCGACAGGACCTCCCCGTACGCCTGCATCAGGTCCGGCAGGCGCAGCGTGGCCAGGTCCTCCCGAGACGGCTCCCCGGGAAACCCCGCCAGCCGAAGATCCCGATACGCGCAGCTCTTCTCGTACAGCGTCCGCAGGAACCGGCCATTGCCGAGCTCGTCGATCCACCCCTGCTCCACCACATGCGCGCTGATGCTCCGCAGCTCCTCCAGCGCCTCCTCGTCCCAACCGTCCCCGTTCGCCTCCGCCAGCACACCCCCGATCGCGGTCAGCTCGCCCGGCCGGTAGCTCGGGAAGTCCACCCGCGTGGTGAACCGCGACGACAGCCCCGGGTTCGTCGACAGCAGCCGGTCCATCCCGGCCGGGTACCCGGCCAGGATCACCACCAGGTGGTCCCGGTTGTCCTCCGCCCGCTTCAGCAGTACCTGCAGCGCCTCGTCCCCGTACGCGTCGCCCTTGCTGTACCCGGAGTTGGACAGGCTGTACGCCTCGTCCACGAACAGCACCCCGCCGAGCGCCGAATCGATCAGCTCGTTGGCCTTGACCGCGGTCTGCCCGAGGAACTCGCCGACCAGGTCGGCCCGCTGGGCCTCCACCAGGTGGTCCCCGCCCAGCAGCCCCAGCGCGTAGAACACCCGCCCCAGGATCCTCGCCACGGTCGTCTTGCCCGTCCCGGAGGGCCCGGAGAAAACGAAGTGCCGTTTCGGGGGCTGCACCGGCAGCCCCTGCCCGGCCCGCAGCCGGGCCATGTGCAGCTGCGCGGACAGCGCCTTGACCTGCCGTTTCACCGGTTCCAGGCCCACCATCCGCTCCAGCTCCGCGAGCGCCTCGGCCAACAGCGCCGGATCCGCCGGCCCGGCCGGCAGGCCGCCCGGCAGGCTCCCGGGCACACCGCCCGGTTCGCCCTGCGCCGGCAGCGGCACCTTGCGCCGTACGCCGCTCTCGGCCCGGCCGCCCGTACCCGGCGGCCCCCCGAACCGCGGCTCCGGCGGCTCGGTCGGCGACAGCGGGTCGGGCTGCTCCACCTGCCCGTCCGCCGCGATGTCCTGGACCGGGCCGCCGCCGCCGAGTGCGACCGCCGCGAAGTCCCCGCCGACCTGGGACAGCCCGTGTCCGGCGTACCCCTCGTAGCCGGAGCCCCCGTACCCGGCGTACCCGTCGAGGTCCTCGCTGTCCTCGATGGCCGTCAGGCGCGCCGCGGTGTCCATGAACGCCGGATCCACCCGGTGCACCGCCCGGTACAGCGGCAGCGCCGCCGCGCTGCGCCCCGTCCCCTCGTGGGCCCGCGCCAGCCAGTACCGCAGCTCCTTGCGCTGCGGCTGCTCGCTGCGGCAGCGCATCAGCGCCACCGAGAGCATCGGCTCGGCCTGCCCGTACATCTCCAGCCGGACCCGGGCCATCCCGCCGAAGAGGCCCGCCTCGATGCCCAGCAGCGGATCGTCCACCAACGGCTCGGTGTGCCGGACGAGTTGCTCCCAGTCCTTGACCAGGTAGGCCCGGCAGGCGTGCAGGAACCGCACCTGCGGGTCGGCGTCGACCGGCGGGAGGGCGGCCAGCGCCTGGTCCAGCTCGGGCACGTGCCGGCCGTCGAGCCAGTGCGAGGCGTGGGCGAGCAGCAGGTCCCGCCGGCTCTCCAGCACGGGCTGGACCCACCAGCCCAGCCAGTACCAGGAGTTCAGGGTCCGCCGGTGCCGGGCCCGCTGCTCGCCGAAGCGGTCGCGGTGGGCGTACATGCGCAATAACGCGTTGGTGGTGTCCACGCGCAGCGCATGCAGGCCCAGCCAGGCGTCGGCCATCGAGGGATCGAGCCGGACGGCCGTCCGGAACTCCTCCTCGGCCTGCGGGTAGGCGCCCATGGTGCAGGCGTCCACGCCGCGCAGCCAGGCGAGTTCGGCCGGGGCGTGCGCACTGCCCGGCGTGCCGAAATCCATCACGTCCCCCACAAGCCTGCCCCCGTGGTACGCAGCAACGGCAACCCTCGCGTCATGCCCGCGAGTTGCCTACTGCGCCGATGAAATCAGGGGTGCATCGTACCTGCGGTTACGCACCTTACGTAGGGTGCGGCGGGCGCGGGTCGGTGGCGCGTCGGCGGCACTCAAGGTGACTCAGGGTGAAGATCCGGTGGGCGTCCGACCGTCACGGAGGGGCTGGGGAAGCGGCTCCGGGCAGAACGAAGCCCCCGATCACGGGGGAACAATCGGGGGCTTCGCGTCCGCTGCGGCCTGGAAAGACCGCGCATTCAGAACGTAAGGCCGGTTCGGGGCCCAGGTCAAGCGGGTCGGTGAAGGCCTGCGCAAGCGGTTTTCCGGAGGGGCTCAGGCCTGGGGGAGTCCGTCACCTTCGGTGACGGAACCGGCCCGTCCAGGGGTCGCTCCCGCCCCGGAAGACCACTCGTATCCCGTACCCCTCTGGCGTACCAGAGTGTCCGCGAAGGGGCGCGAAGGGTCATCCGAGAAGTGCGCGAGCTCCGCGCGCTCCCATCCGTCCCAGAAATCGGAAAGTCCACGCCCGTCCCGATTTCGTCCGCACCCCCAGGACTGTGCGCGCGGCGTCTCCATCCACAGCAGCCGCGCCAGGTGCGGGCGCAGCGCCCGACGCCCGGCCCCGACGCCCTCGACGAGCAGCAGCGGCACCGGCTCCAGCACGCGCGCGGCGCCGAAGCGGCGCTCGACCCAGTCGTACGGGGCCCAGTGGGCCGGTCGCCCGGCGGCGAGCGGCTCCAGCACCTGGGTGCGCAGCCGCTCCGGCCAGGCGAAGAGCTCCTCGTGGGTGGCGACGTCGTCCAGGTGCAGAACCGGAACCCCGCCCAAGGCCTCGGAGAGCCGCCCGGCGAAGGTGCTCTTGCCGGACCCGGCGTGCCCGTCGATGCCGATCAGGCGTACGGGGCCGAGGGACGGGGGCAGGGCGGCGATCTCGAGGGCGAGTGGTGCGAGGGACCGGTGTGACTCCACCCGGCCAGCCTACGACCGGACCGCGGATCACCCCCGACACGGCCCGTGGAGTCGCCGTCCGGCCCCGGGGAACTGGAAGGGTGGGGGCGAGAAGCCGACCCGCATCCGCATCCGCATCCGCGCCCGCACCCGCACCCGCGCACCGTACTGAGCGCTCGCACCGCGCACCGTGCAGAGCGCATCGCACGGCGCGCAAGCGCACACCGACGTCTGGGGGAGTAGCCATGACCGCACCCACGCCCCGCAGGGCCCTGCTCGCCGTCGCCCTCGCGGCCGCCGCCGCGGCCACCGTGCCCGGCGGCCGCCGTGCCTGGGCAGCCGGACACCCGGGCGCAGGGCAGCCGGGCCCCGGAGAGCCGGGCCGGCCTCGCTCCGGCGCCCCGGCGGGTGAGGCCGACGCGTACGCGGGCGCTGTCACGGGCGAGGCGCGGGCCGCCGCCGGCGACGCGGCGGCCGCCCTCGCGGCCGCGGCCCGCCCGACGGTCGACAACCGGTTCTGGTACTCCGCCGCCCACTGGGGCGCCGGCACCCACCGGGGCACCGCCGTCCTCGCCGGCCCCCGCCCCGGACTGCACATCGCGACCCCGGCCGGCCGCTCCGAGTACGCCGATCCGCACACCGGGCGCAAGGCCACCTGGGAATACGCCGTCTGGACCTCCCCGGTGCACCGCTCCACCGTCCCCGGGACCGAGGTCATCGCCTCCTGGAACGCCCACACCCCGGCCGGCACCTGGATCCAGGCCGAGCTGCGGGCCACGTACGGCGACGGCGGCGTCTCCCCCTGGTACGTGATGGGCCGCTGGGCCTCCGGCGACGCCGACATCCGCCGCACCTCGGTGAACGGGCAGACCGACGGCCGCTCCACCGTGTGGACCGACACCCTCGCCGTCGACGCCCCCGCGCGGGCGGGCGGCCTGCGGATCAGGGACTGGCAGCTGCGGCTGACCCTGTACCGCAAGCCCGGCTCCGGCTCCGGCTCCGGTACCGGCACCGGCACCACCGCCGGCCACGGCCCGACCGTGTGGCTGGCCGGGGCCATGGCCTCCGACGTCCCCGACCGCTTCGAGGTCCCCGCCTCCGCCCCCTCCGGCCAGGCGCACGAGCTGCGGGTGCCCCGCTACTCCCAGGAGGTCCACGCCGGCCAGTACCCCGAGTACGACAACGGCGGCGAGGCCTGGTGCAGCCCCACCTCCTCCCAGATGATCATCGAGTACTGGGGCCGCAAGCCCGACCCGAAGGACCTGGCCTGGGTCAAGCCCGGCTACGCCGACCCGCAGGTCTGCCACGCCGCCCGCTCCACCTACGACAGCGCCTACAAGGGCTGCGGCAACTGGCCCTTCAACGCCGCCTACGCCGCGACGTACGAGGGGCTCGCCGGCGTCGTCACCCGCCTCGGCTCCCTCGGCCAGCTGGAGACCCTCGTCCGGGCCGGCATCCCCGTGATCACCTCCCAGTCCTTCCGCGCCGAGGAGCTCACCGGCGCGGGCTACGGGACCTCCGGCCACCTGATGACCGTCATCGGCTTCACCGCCTCCGGCGACGTGATCGCCAACGACCCGAACTCCCGGGACAACCCGTCCGTCCGCCGGGTCTACAAGCGCCGCGAATGGGAGAACGTGTGGCTGCGCACCAAGCGCCACAACGCCTCGGGCAAGGTCGTCTCCGGCTCCGGCGGCGTCTGCTACCTCTACGCCCCGGCCCGGCCGAGCCTCACCCAGATCGTCGCCCTCAAGACGGTGGGCGTGCTCTGAGGGGAGGCGGCGAAAACACCCGTTGACCGGCGAAAAGGATAAGCGCAACATAAAGCCATAAAGGGCACATAAATGTCTTCAGCAGGAGGCGGCCCACCATGACCACTCACAGCATCGAACACCACCCCGACCTCGCCGAGATGCGCTCGCGGTTCGAGCGGGTCACCAGCACGCCGGCCGCGCAGGCCGTGGAGGCAGCGGCCCTGATCACGGGCCTGTACCTGGCGGCGTCGCCGTGGATCGCCGGATTCAGCGGCCTCACCTCGCTGGCGGTCAACAACCTGATCGCCGGTCTCGCGTACTGCTTGTGCATGAGCGGACTCGGCTCCGCCTATGAGCGCACCCACGCCATGGCGTGGACGGCGGTGGTCATCGGAGCCTGGACGATCCTGGCCCCCTGGCTCATCGCCGGGAACGTGGACACCACCCGCACCATCGTCAGCAACGTCATCGCGGGCGCCGTCGCCCTGCTGTGCGCCCTGGCCATGGCGGGCATGGCGGGCCGCAACCGCCTGACCGCCTGACTGCCTGACCGCCTGACTGCCTGACCGTCTGGCATCCGGCACGCCGGGCCCCGACCGCAAGCCGGCCGGGGCCCGGTCACGTGGGCGGCGACGGGCTCCGGCCCCGCGAGCTGACACGCCACCGACGTGATACGCGCCACCCATGCCCTCTCTACCGCGAAAGCCGCAAACGCTGGCACATTGGACGGCATGACCGCACACAGTGCAGCCCTCATCGCCCGCGCCCGCAACAAGGCCCGTACCGGCGGCCCCCAGGACGATTCCCCTTCCTGGCTGGAGCACGTCCTCGGATGGACGCTGGTGGTCGTCGTCGCCATGTTCGTCACGCAGCTCGGCCTGGTCTGACCCTCCCGTATTCCTCAACTCCCCGCCTCCGGTTGGCGAGTTGCGAGCCGCGCCCCCCTGCCGGAGCCCCGCCGGTGCTCCCGCCCGGGCCGGCGCCGCCACCTCCCGGGGAGTTCGTCCCGGAGTGTCCCCACCCGCCCGTTCTCGCAGCTCAAGCCGCGAAATCCTGGTGATCTTGCCCCGGTGACGGGAAGCCCCTGATCGGGCATACTCAAGCCGCCGCAGCCGCTGAACAGCCCCTTCCGCAACCCGGGAGGGCAGTATCGGCTGTGAGAGCACCGATCCCCGGCGGCGCGTCCCACACCTCACGCGTCGCCGCCGTGCCCGACCAGGGAGGAGAGCGCCGCCATGAACGACCGCGCCCCGCAGCCGGTGGACCGACAGCTGCCCACCGAGGAGTCCCGGGACCTGCTGGCGCTCGTACGAGACATCGCCCAGCGCGAGATCCGCCCCCAGGCGGCCGAGCAGGAGGACGCCGGGCGCTTCCCCCGCGAGGTCTTCACCCTGCTCTCCGAGGCCGGCCTGCTGGGACTCCCGTACGACAGCGAGTTCGGCGGCGGTGACCAGCCGTACGAGGTCTACCTCCAGGTCCTGGAAGAGCTCGCCGCGGCCCGCCTGACCGTCGGCCTCGGCGTCAGCGTGCACTCCCTCTCCTGCCACGGCCTGGCCGGCTACGGCACCAAGCAGCAGCAGGCGGCCCACCTCCCCGAGATGCTCGGCGGCGGCCTGCTGGGCGCCTACTGCCTCTCCGAGCCGGCCTCCGGCTCCGACGCCGCCTCGCTGACCACCAAGGCCGTCCGCGACGGCGACGACTGGATCATCAACGGCACCAAGGCCTGGATCACCCACGGCGGCGTCGCCGACTTCTACACCGTCCTCGCCCGCACCGGCGGCGAGGGCCCCAAGGGCATCACCGCCTTCCTCGTCCCCGGCGACGCGGAGGGCCTCTCGGCCGCCGCCCCGGAGAAGAAGATGGGCATGAAGGGCTCGCCCACGGCCCAGCTGCACTTCGACGGCGTCCGCGTCCCCGACACGCGCCGCATCGGCGAGGAGGGCCAGGGCTTCACCATCGCCCTGGCCGCCCTCGACGCCGGCCGCCTCGGGATCGCCGCCTGCGCCATCGGCGTCGCCCAGGCCGCCCTGGACGAGGCCCTCTCGTACGCCCTCGGCCGCAAGCAGTTCGGGCACCCCATCGCCGACTTCCAGGGGCTGCGCTTCATGCTCGCCGACATGGCGACCAAGATCGAGGCGGGCCGGTCCCTGTACCTGGCGGCGGCCCGGCTGCGCGACGCGGGCAAGCCGTTCTCCCGGCAGGCCGCCATGGCCAAGCTGTTCTGCACGGACGCGGCCATGGCCGTCACCACGGACGCGGTCCAGGTCCTCGGCGGCTACGGCTACACCGCGGACTTCCCGGTCGAGCGCCTGATGCGCGAGGCCAAGGTGCTCCAGATCGTGGAGGGCACCAACCAGATCCAGCGCATGGTCATCGCCCGCCACCTGGCGGGACCCGAGTCGCGCTGATGCCGCCGCTGGTCCTCGCGGTGCGGCCGGCCCTGACCGACGCCGAGCTGAACGAGCTGTTCGCCGCCGCCTGGCCGGGGCACCGGACGGCCCGGTTCGGACCGGTCCTGGCCCGCAGCACCGCGTGGATCACCGCCCGGCGGGCCGGCCGCCTGGTCGGCTACGTCAACGTCGCGGGCGACGGCGGCGCCCACGCCTTCATCCTGGACACCACCGTCCACCCGGACGAACGCCGCCGCGGCCTCGGAGTCCGCCTGGTCCGCGCCGCCGCCGAGGAGGCGCGGACCGCCGGGGCCCACTGGCTCCACGTCGACTACGAGCCCCACCTGCGCCCCTTCTACACCCGCTGCGGCTTCCACCCGACAACGGCGGGCCTGCTCCGGCTCCAGCCCGATCCCTGAGGACGATATGACTGTTGCCCCCTCAGGACGATATGACTGTTGCCCCCTGGGGGTGATCAGGCGTGCGCAGCGGCAGGTCCATGATCGGTACGTCGCTATAAAGGGCCCGTCCAGTTGATCAACTGATGGGTCTTCACCGTGCTGAACGCAGCTCTGCGCGTCCTCGCCGTCACCACGCTCGCCGCAGCCTCCGTGACCTTGACCGTTCCCGCCGACGCGACCGACCACCGGGCCGCAGCGCCGAAGGCGCCGGCCCCGGACACCGGCCCCTGCGGACCGGTCGGCCGACTCCACGCGATCGACTGGTGGCGCACCACCACCTCCCCCGCCATCGCCCCGGCCGTGTGGCAGGCCGCAGCCGAGGAGAACTGGCAGTGGCGCGACGACACCAACACCCTGTGGCGCGGTGACACGCGGGAGACTGTGGAGCAGCTCTTCCAGGACGGCTTCACGTCGCGCGGGGAGACGCTGACCCCGCTCGCCGAGTACATCGTCAAGGGCGGCGGCCAGAACACCGCGCACGTCAGCACGAGTTGCGAGAAGTGGGTGGCGCAGAAGTTCGCCACGTACGGCACGGCGAAGACGGGGTGGGTGTACGAGATCGAGGCGCCAGGCGGCATCGACGTCAACGCCACCGCCCGCCTCAACGACTACCAGTCGCCCTACCTCTGGAACAAGGAGATCGACTTCCCGGGCGGCATCAGCGGCGACCACATCAAGAGCGCCTGCAAGTACAAGCTCGTGAGCACCGACCCGGCGACCAAGGTCAACAGCTACGAGAACCTGGGCTGCCTGACCAACGCCCACTTCAAGCCCACCCTGACCACCGCCCACTGACCCGGCAGGGTGGACCTGGCGGGCGGAGGCCGCGCCGCACGGCCCGGCCGCCGCCCGCCTGTGATCACCCTGGACCGGTGATCCCTCTCAGGCGCCCCGGGCTGCTCTTGCTGCACGCGCTGCTGCTCGGCCTCCTCTTCGTCATGCTGCCGGGCGCGGGGGAGGCCCGCGCGGCCGAGAACTGCCGCGCCGACCAGCTGCGCGGAGCGACGGTCAAGGCCTCGGCGAAGTTCGACCACCGCGGCCGCGACACCAGCATGCTTACGAGCGTCATGGACATCCGGATCCCGGCAGGCTGGGAGCCTGCGCCAGCCCTTCTTCTGGACGCCCACTCGCACGACTATCGCTTCGCATTGAGATGCCTGCTCGGAAAAGTAACGGAGAAATCATTTTTCGATCAAGATGAGTGGCGGCTAAAGCCGCTTACCGTGGCAGCTGATGGAAAAACGGTCACCGTTCACTATGAGGCTGTCGTATGGGTTCAGGGGCTCGACGAGTACCGGGTTGGCCCCTGGGTGCTGGCTGCTGGAAAGACAGAGTGGACGATTTGGTTGAAACCCTCCAGAAACTTGTCCGGAGCGTGGTGGGAAAACGTACGTGTCCATCTCGGTGGCCCGGGGGCAATGTCGGCCACTCCTCCAGCGACCTTCGGCGAAAAAGGGACGATGTTGAGGTGGCGAAACGGGAGGATAATTGAGCTCCATTCCATCGTTTTCCGACCTCCCTCGCCGCAGCAATGGAACGCCATTGCCTTGTCGAGTAGTCAACTCTGGGAAGTGCTGGGTGGCTACAGTGCGTCAGGTGCGTTCTGGTGCGTCGCAGCTGGTGTTCTCCTGCTCGTTTGCGCCAGGAGGATTCGCCGAAGCCTTGGAGGAGGTATTGAGGCGACAGAAAAAAAGGCCATCAGGGCGCTGGTTCTGTGGGCATTCCTGCAGACGTTTCTTGTTCTTGTCGGCTACCTGGGTGACAACATCTACCGTCTGCTTGAGCAGCAATTTTCGTGGAAGAATGGCTATGGGGCGACGGTAGAACTGTTTTCCTTGATTGTCTTCGGTGTGGCCCTGTGCTTTTTCGGGAGGGTGGAGAAGGGCCTCCTTGTTCTGGTGTGCACTCTCAGCCTCTGTGTTGCGGCCTTGGCTTTGACGTCCGAGCTGGCCGAGCTCCCTTTGATGCCGACCAGTGACATTGCGATTACCTTCCCTGGCACATGGGTGGTGGTGATCGTTTACCTGGCGCTGTCCTTCGTGTGCTGCATGGGGCTGATTTCGGCCGGGCAGCGTCTCCTATTCATGGGAGACAGGATGTTGCCCACGTGGGTTACGGTATCTCTTTCCATTGTGGCATCTGTCATGACTATCCTGTGGGCCCATTTCGCTCTGGAGCGTGACTGGCAACGCACGAGTTGGCTCGCCGACCCTGAATGGAGCAGTTATAGGGAGAATTGGCAGGCGGAAATCAACTGGTTTTGGTCATGGTTTCCCGAAGACATGCTGGACACGCTGCTTGCGTTGCTTTCGGTCCTCACCTCAGTGGCCCTGGTCGGGGTGCTCCGGGTCTGCAGGGTTGAGCGACACGAGGAGGACGCATTCACTCCAAACCGTGCCGAGAGGTTCCTCTTCGTGGTCTTCTTTGCGGTGGCAGTCGTGCCCGGGGACGCTTACTACTTCGGTTTCTCCGGTCAGATCCTAACCTTTACTCTCGCTCTCTTTTCGGCGTGGGGCATTCTTGTGCTAGGCGCCTCCAGATCCGTGCTGGAGCAGCCTTCCGCGAACAACACCCCTTTGGGCAAGGTCATCTCGCGAACATCTCCGTCGGACGTGTTGCGTCTGGCGCGCCGTTTTCGTGAACTTCAGTCCCATCTGCAGCGCCTCAGCGCGGCAAGCCAGTCGGATCGTTCCGTGGTGCAAGAATCGATCGAGCATGAAATTGATCGACTGGATCAGTGCCTACCGGAGGGTGTCAGGCCCATTGATCTGCCCTTCGCCTACGGCCCCATGCACTTGTGGTGGGACAACGCCTGTAGGTGTGCGCTCATCGCCTGCTTCATCGGCTTGCCCGCGACTGGGCTGATGTACTGGACCGCCATGGTCCAGAACGAGACCTGGGCCACCACCACAGAGATTCCCAGCGGATTCCTCTGGATTGTCCTCCAGATCGCGTTCTGGCACACCACGTGGGTGGCGGGAGGCTTCTTCCTGGGCGCGCTGTGGCGTGATCTCCCCGGTCGTCACGGGCCGACGAAGGCGTTCTGCGTCGCGGTCGCCTTCGCCGTCCCGGTTGCGGCCCACGAGATCATCACCCAGACCATCGGCCAAGCCACACCGAGCGCGGTCCGTTCCATCGCCGCCTTCGCGTCGGTGCTGACGTTCACTGGTCTGGCCATGGACATCCAGACGTTCCAGAGCGAGCGGCGCTACTGGCCGACCAACATGAGCCTGGTCGCCTACGTCTATCAAATGCGCATCGCATCGGTGGCGTTCTTCCTGGCTCAGATCCTCGCCCTCGCCACCATCTGGAAGACCATCCGGGAGGGCGGGCCGACTGCTCCCCCGCCCACTCGGTAGACAGCTCAGGCGTCCACGGGCCGCCAGGCAGGGCCCTCGGTGTTGCGGTCGACGCGGCCGAACACCACGTCGGCGAAGTGGACGCCGAAGCCGATCGTGTTCGGCTCCGACAGTTCGGCGACGAGGCTCGGGCGGTGGTCGGCGGTCGCGGTCTGGTCGTGGTCGAAGCCCGACGACCATTCGGGGTGGTCGGCCTGGATGGGGGAGTGCATGGCGTCGCCGAAGGCGATCAGGCGCCTGCCGCCCCCGGTGATGACGTACTCGGCATGTCCGACGGTGTGGCCCGGCGTGATCCGGACCTGGACGCCCGGGAAGATCTCCTGGCCGTCCGTGATCGTGCGGACGCGGGCCGCCAGGGCCGCGACCTGGTCGGCCATGCCCTGCTCCTCCAGGTGGTTCCGGCCCTCCCATTCCTGCTCGGAGATCAGGTACTCCGCGTGGGCGAGCAGCGGTCGGTCGGCGCCCGGGGCGGGGTGGCAGGCCCAGCCGAGGTGGTCGGCGTGGAGGTGGGTGAAGGCCACCGCCTCGATGTCCTCCGGGCGGCGGCCGAGCTCCGCCAGGCCGGCCGGCAGCGCGCCGCCCTGGATCGCGCCGAGCGGGCCCTCCGGGAGCTCCAGCGTCTGGGGGCCGAAGCCTGCGTCGATCAGCAGCGCACGGTCGCCGTGCTCCACCAGCAGGGAGCCGACGCTGCCCACGAGGTGGCCGGTGGCGTCCAGGTACTCCGGGTGCTCGGTCCATACCGCGTCGGTGGTGTCCGGGAGCAGCTGGAGCGGCCGGAGCCGGACGTTGCCGTCCGGCACGTACGAGACCTTGACGTCGCCCAGCCGTATCGAGCGGATCCCCGACGGCCGGCGCAGTCGTGCGTCCTGGTCCTGGTCCTGGTCCTGGTTCAGGGGCAGGGTCAAGTCGGGCATGGGTGCTCCCTCGTGAGGTGTCGTCAGGTGCCTGAGTGCCGCGATCTTCGCCGCGACGGCGCCCACCATAAGCAGCAAGTGCATCAAGTTCAAATCATTCAAGTTGTAAATGTTTTGGCTTGACGGAGTTGTTAGGGTGGCGGCATGACGACTTCACCGGAGCCGCAGGTCCTCGCCGAGCGGCAGCTGTGCGGCCTGGTGAACGGGCTGGCGCAGCGCATCGCCGAGCACGTGCGCGAGCGCGCCGCCGCCCTGGGCCTCACCGCGTCCCAGGCGACCGCACTGCGGGAGATGACCGGGCCGATGACCATGCGGGAGCTCTCCGAGCGCATGTGCTGCGAGCCCTCCAACACGACCTTCGTCGTCGACAAGCTGGAGAAGCAGGGCCTGATCGGGCGGCACCCGCACCCCACCGACCGCCGCGCCAAGCACCTCGTGCTCACCCCCGAGGGGGCCGCCCTGCGTGAACGGCTCCTCGGGCTCCTCGCCGCGGGCTCCCCGCTGTCCGGCCTCGATCTGCAGGAGCAGGGCGTTCTCCGCGGCCTGCTGGAGCGAGCCCTCACCGGCCCGTAAGCCGGCTCTGGGCCGGCCCCGGCGTCAGCCGCCGAACAGCGGGCCGCTCGGCCAGATCGGGGAGGTCGCGACCTGCGACCATTCCGGGTCGCCATGGCCCGGCAGGGTGCGGCCGGCCGCGGCCCAGCGGGCCAGCAGCGCGCGGTAGATCGGCGGGTCCGGCTGCCTGGGCTGAGCCGGTTGCCGAATCGAATGCCGAATCGATTCTTCGTAGTCGTACGGCGTCGGGCGCCGCCGTCGGCCCGTCCGTGGCGCGGGGGTGTCGAGTGCGGTCATACCGCCCCAACGCGCCGCTCGACCCGGGGGTAATCCCACGGGCCGCCCGGGGATCCGTTCGAGATGTCCCCGTCCTCCGCCGCGCCCGCCGCCGGATCGATGGCCAGGCGTGCCGGGCTGTCAGGAAGTGACAGAACTCTGGCCGGGGAGAGACTTTCTGACGTACCGTCATATCCGCTGCGACGACGGCGCCGACGTCGACTTCGGCGTCGACGCACCTCGTACTCCCGCGCTCACGCACCGCGTCCCCAGGAGATTCGCCATGCCCGCGGACCGCCCCGTACCCCTGGACGAGTACCCCGTCCACCAGGCCCCGCTGTCGATGAAGCACACCGTCAGCGGCGACCGGAACGCCTACGACCGCTGCATCTTCCACGTCTTCGACCACGCCGGCCGCGCCGTCCTCATCCTCGGCCTCGGCGTCTACCCCAACACCGGTGTCATCGACGCCTACGCCACCCTCCGCATCGGCGACGAACTCCTCGCCGTCCGCGCCTCCGACGCCCTCACCGACGACCGCATGAACCTCGCCGTCGGCCCCCTGCGCATCACCGTCGACGAACCGCTCCGCCGCATCTCCCTGCACTGCGACCCCGACCCCGCCGACCCCGACGGCCTCTCGTACGACATCACCTGGACCGCCGAGTTCCCCGCCGTCTGGGAACCCCACCACACCCAGCGCCGCGGCGACCGCCTCATCCTGGAGGGCCGCCGCTTCGTCCAGGCCGGCCACGTCACCGGCACCCTGCGCGCCAAGGGCGAGGAGTTCACCCTCACCCCCGGCGACTGGACCGGCACCCGCGACCGCAGCTGGGGAGTGCGCCCCATCGCCGGCGAGGACGGCGGCCGCGCCGCCGAGGAGCACCGGCCCGAGGGCTTCCACTGGCTCTGGATCCCGGTCCGCTTCCCCGACCGGTTCGTCATGGTCATCGCCCAGGAGGACGCCGACGGCCACCGCACCCTCAACGAGGCCGTCCAGGTCTTCCCCGAGGACAGCGGCCGCCGCGACGTCCAGCTCGGCTGGCCGCACACCGACATCAGCTACCGCCCCGGCACCCGCCACCCCGTCAGCGCCGTCGTCCACCTCACCGACCCCGCCCGCAAACCGCTCGAACTCGGCGTGGAGATCCTCGCCTCCTCCCCGCTCGCCGTCGGCGCCGGCTACCCGCCCGCCACCGACTGGCAGCACGGCACCTGGCAGGGCCGCGGCTGGACCGACCGCCGCACCTACGACCTGTCCGATCCCGCCGCCCACCCCATGGCCGCCTTCGGCGTCACCGACCACGCCGCCCGCTTCACCCTCGACGGGCAGACCGGCCACGGCATCTTCGAGCACGGCACCTTCGGCCGCCACGACCCCAGCGGCTTCACCGACTACGGCTCGGTCGCCCCATAAACACCACCGGCACCAGCGTCGGCGACAGCGCCGACAGACCAGGAAAGGGGCAGGCATGGCAGCACCGGCACCACGTCCCCGCACCTCCACCCGCTCACCCGAGGAACTCGCCCGGCGCCTGACCGCCTGGCTCGACGGGCGCCTCCCCGGCGCCCGCGTCACCGGCGTCTCGGTACCCGCCTCCAACGGCATGTCCAGCGAAACCCTGCTCTTCGACATCGACCACCCCGACGCCCCGGTCCGCGCCTGCGCCCTGCGCCTCGCCGCCGACCCGGCCGCCTACACCGTCTTCCCCACCTACGACATGCCCCGCCAGCACCGCGTCATGAGCCTGGTCGCCGCCCGCACCGACCTGCCCGTCCCGCGCGTGCTGTGGCTGGAGGAGGACCCCGGACCCCTCGGAGCCCCGTTCTTCGTCATGGCCCGCGCCGAAGGCCGCGTCCCGCCTGACGTCATGCCCTACACCTACGAGGGCAACTGGCTGCACGACGCCACCGACGCCGAACGCGCCGCCCTCCAGGAGGCGAGCATCTCCCTCCTCGCCCGCCTGCACGACCAATTCCCCGCCAAAGAAGCCGAGTTCCTGCTCCCCGACGGCCCCGGAAGCCCCCTGCGCCGGCACGTCGACGCCCAACGCGCCTACTACGCCTGGGTCGTCGACGGCCTCGCCCCGTCACCGCTCCTGGAACGGGCCTTCGACCGGCTGGAGGAGCTGTGGCCCGCCGACGAGGGGCCCGCCGTGCTCAACTGGGGCGACGCCCGCATCGGCAACATCGTCTACGACGGCTTCGAACCGGCCGCCGTCCTGGACTGGGAGATGGCCGCCTGCGCCCCGCGCGAGGTCGACCTCGGCTGGACCGTCTACCTCCACCGCTTCTTCCAGGACCTCACCACCGGCTTCGGCCAGCCCGGCCTGCCCGGCTTCCTGCGCCGCGAAGACCTCGAGCGGCGCTACGCCGAACTCACCGGGCACACCCCGCGCGACATGGAGTTCCACACCCTGTACGCGGCCCTGCGCCACGGCATCGTGATGCTGCGCATCGCCTACCGGCAGGCGTACTTCGGGGAGGTCGAGGTCCCGGCCGACCCGGACGGCCTGATCCTGCACCACGCCACGATCGACGCGATGGTGCGCGGCACGTACTGGTAACCGGGTGGGCGGGGGTGCGGTCCGGGCCCGAGCGGCCCGGACCGGTGTCAGGCGGCCTGCGCGTGCCCGCTGCGCTGCGGCGGCACGGTCGGCGACAGGAGCCGTACGGGACGCGAGCCGGGACCGCCCACGTGCGAGAACGGCTGCGTACGCCAGTCCAGACCCTGGGGCAGCGTCAGCAGCACGACCTCCAGGTCCTGGGACTCCTCCGAACCCGCGCCCGCGGCCGGCAGGGCCTCCACGGCCGGACGGCCGGTGCCCGCACACACGGTGAGCCCGAACGGGTTCCACGGCGTCAGGCAGAGCGCGTGCTCCGGCAGGTACTCCTCGTCCGCGACGAGGGCGATCGACTGGCCGCAGTCGGGGCAGACCGCGTGGTGCATCTCGAAGCCCTCGCCGTCCTCGAAGCCGTCGGCTTCGTCCGCGAAGCCGGACGCGCTCGGATCGAGGGGCTCCGGTTCGGTGCGACCGGCGCGCTTGGTGTTCTGCATGGATGTACTCCCCCTTGGGTGGGCCGGGCGTGGCATGTCCTTGGGCCTCGGCCACAGCAAGCACTTCCCGTCGCGCGGCACGAGTAACCACAACAACCCGGCACAGGAGGGCATACCCTTGTGGCTTTGGTCACATGCCCGGCGCAGGTGCCACTTGTGGGCGGACAGCACTGGGCCTGGGGCGCCCTCGGGCCGTAGGTTGAGCGGCTATGAGCGCTATGGAGGAGCTGGACCGCCAGATCGTGGATCTGCTGGTGCGGGACGGGCGGATGAGCTACACGGACCTGGGCAAGGCCACGGGACTGTCCACGTCGGCGGTGCACCAGCGGGTACGCCGCCTGGAGCAGCGGGGCGTGATCCGCGGCTACGCGGCCGTCGTCGACCCCGAGGCCGTCGGCCTGCCCCTGACGGCCTTCATCTCCGTGAAGCCCTTCGACCCCAGCGCCCCCGACGACATCGCCGACCGGCTCGCCGGCGTACCGGAGATCGAGGCCTGCCACAGCGTCGCCGGCGACGAGAACTACATCCTCAAGGTCCGCGTCGCGACCCCGCTCGAACTGGAGGACCTGCTGAGCCGCCTGCGGGCCCTGGCCCACGTCTCGACGCGGACCACGGTGGTCCTCTCCACCCCGTACGAGGCCCGCCCGCCCCGCATCTGACCCCGCGACCGGACCGCGACCGGACCGCGACCGGACCGCCCCGCCCCGGGGGCCAGGGGGGCGCGGTCGAACCGGCCCCGGCGAACCGGGAGACTGGTGCGCATGACTGACCGCACCGCCCATTCCGCCGACGCCGCCGGAGCCCCCTCGCCCGCACCGGCCCCCGACCGGACCGTCCTCCTGCGCGGCGGCGAGGTACACAGCCCCGCCGACCCCTTCGCCACCGCGATGGTCGTCGAGCGGGGCCACATCGCCTGGGTCGGCTCCGAGGGCGCCGCCGACGCCTTCGCGCAGGGCGTGGACGAGGTCGTCGACCTCGGCGGTGCGCTCGTCACCCCCGCCTTCACCGACGCGCACGTCCACACCACCTCCGCGGGCCTCGCCCTCACCGGGCTCGACCTCACCGGCGCCGCCTCGCTCGCCGAGGCCCTGGGCCTCGTCCGCGAGTACGCCCGCCGCCGGCCCGCCGACCGCGTCCTGCTCGGCCACGGCTGGGACGCCGCCCGCTGGCCCGAACGCCGGGCGCCCCGCCGCGCCGAGCTCGACGAGGCCGCCGACGGCCGCCCGCTCTACCTCAGCCGCGTCGACGTCCACTCCGCCGTGGTCACCACCGCCCTGCTGGACCTCGTACCCGCCGTCGTCGTCCGCGGCGACGAACCCCTGACCCGCGACGACCACCACGCCGTCCGCAAGGCCGCGCTCGCCGCAGTCACCCCCGCCCAGCGCGCCGAGGCCCAGCGGGCCGCCCTCGACCACGCCGCCTCCCTCGGCATCGGCTCCGTCCACGAGTGCGGCGGCCCCGACATCTCCTCCGCCGAGGACTTCGCCGACCTGCTCAACCTCGCGCGCGAGCGGCCCGGCCCGCGCGTCTTCGGCTACTGGGCCGACCGCGACCTGGAACAGGCCAAGGCCCTCGGCGCCATCGGAGCCGCCGGCGACCTCTTCGCGGACGGCGCCCTCGGCTCCCACACCGCCTGCCTGCACGCCCCGTACACCGACGCCGCGCACACCGGCACCGGCTACCTCGGCGCCGCCGAGATCGCCGAGCACGTCGCCGCCTGCACCGAGGCGGGCCTCCAGGCCGGCTTCCACGCCATCGGCGACGCCGCGCTCACCGCCGTCGTCGAGGGCTTCCGCGCCGCCGCCGACCGGGTCGGCCTCGACCGCGTCCGCGCCGCCCGGCACCGCATCGAGCACGCCGAGATGATGACCGCCGAGACCATCGCGGCCTTCGCGGACCTGGGCCTGACCGCCTCCGTCCAGCCCGCCTTCGACGCTGCCTGGGGCGGCGAGGACGGCATGTACGCCGACCGGCTCGGCGCCGAGCGCGCCCGCACCCTCAACCCCTTCGCCGCCCTGCTCAAGGCCGGCGTGCCGCTCGCCTTCGGCTCCGACGCCCCCGTGACGCCCTTCGACCCCTGGGGGACCGTCCGCGCGGCCGCCTTCCACCGCACCCCCGAGCACCGCATCTCCGTACGGGCCGCCTTCACCGCGCACACGCGCGGCGGCTGGCGGGCCCTCGGCCGCGACGGGGCGGGCGTGCTGGTGCCCGGCGCCCCCGCCGACTACGCGCTGTGGCAGACCGGCGAACTGGTCGTCCAAGCCCCCGACGACCGGGTCGCCCGCTGGTCCACCGACCCCCGCTCCGGCACCCCCGGGCTTCCCGACCTGACCCCCGGCCGCGAACTGCCGGTGTGCCTGGCCACCGTCGTCGGAGGCCGGGAGGTTTTCGTACGGCCACAGGAGTGATCCCGCAGTTCCCGGGCTGGGTGGCGGGGGCCGGGCCCGGATAGGTTCGGCCGCGGCCACCACCGGGCGCCCGCAGTGGGCGGAGCCGTCCGCCCGGCGCGCCCGGGCCCCGGGTACGGGGAAGGTTTCGCCCGGCGGCGGGTGGCCCGGTGCCGGGGACCCGCGGTCCAGTAGACAACGGTCACGGCCGCCCGCCACAGGCGGGAGCGCGACCGGCCCGAAGGACCGCGGGCCCCGACCACTGTTCTAGAGTCATCCTCTGTGACAGGACGTACAAGAACGCGAAGGCGGACCCAGTGAGCGACGGCGGACAGCGGGGCCTCGGACCGCTCGGCACGACCTTGGTGATCATTCCGACCTTCAACGAGGCGGAGAACATCGGGCCGATCGTCGCCCGCGTGCGCGAGGCGGTCCCCGAGGCGCACATCCTGGTCGCGGACGACAACAGCCCCGACGGCACCGGCAAGCTCGCCGACGAGCTGGCGGCCGGCGACGACCACGTGCACGTCCTGCACCGCAAGGGCAAGGAAGGGCTGGGCGCCGCCTACCTGGCGGGCTTCGCCTGGGGCCTGGAGCGCGACTACGGCGTCCTCGTGGAGATGGACGCCGACGGCTCCCACCAGCCCGAGGAACTCCCGCGGCTGCTCACCGCCCTGGCCGGCGCCGACCTGGTCCTCGGCTCGCGCTGGGTGCCCGGCGGCCGGGTGGTCAACTGGCCCAAGAGCCGCGAGTTCCTCTCGCGCGGCGGCTCCACGTACTCCCGGCTGATGCTCGACGTCCCGATCCGCGACGTCACCGGCGGCTACCGCGCCTTCCGCCGCGAGACCCTGGAGGGGCTCGGCCTGGCCGAGGTGGCCTCCGCCGGGTACTGCTTCCAGGTGGACCTGGCGCGCCGGGCCGTGAAGGCCGGATTCCGCGTCGTGGAGGTGCCGATCACCTTCGTCGAGCGGGAATTCGGCGACAGCAAGATGAGCCGCGACATCGTGGTGGAGGCCCTGTGGCGGGTCACCCAGTGGGGCCTGCAGGCCCACGCGGCCAAGCTGACGGGGCACGACAAGGGGCACGACAAGGGCCACGGCAAGAGCCAGGACCAGCGCGGGAAGTAGGGCCGGGAGCAGCCGGAAAGCCTCCGGGGGACCACCGGTGCCTCCGGCTGAGGCCGCTTTTACGCCGTCCCGGGCACACTGGATGCCATGACGACCGGCGTTCCCACCTCGACGGCCCCCCGGCGGCGCTCGCCCGCCCGTACGTTCCTGCCCCTGGCGGTCGCCGCCTGGCTGGTCCTGGAGATCTGGCTGCTCGGCCTCGTCGCCGACGCGGGCGGCGCCCTCGCCGTCGCCGCGGTGCTCGCGGCCGGGCTGGTGCTGGGCGTGGTCGTCATCAAGCGGGCCGGGCGCCGGGCGTTTCGGAACCTGACGGACACCTTCCAGCAGGCGCAGCAGGGCCGCCCGCCGACGGGACGGCAGCCGGGCACGGGCACCTCCGGCAACGGCATGACCATGCTGGCCGGCCTGCTGCTGATCGTGCCGGGCCTGCTCTCCGACCTCGCCGCCCTGCTGCTGCTCGTCCCGCCCGTGCGGGCGTGGATCGGCCGCCGTACGGCGCGCACCCTGGAGCGCAGGATGGCCGCGGCCCCCTCCGGGAGCTTCGCCGACGCCTTCCAGCAGGCGCGCATCCACTACCCGGACGGCAAGGTCGTCCAGGGCGAGGTCATCCGCGAGGACCACCCGCAACGCCCCGAGCCCGATGCCGGACACCGGCCGCCGCTGGCGCCCTGACCGGCGTACGGCGAACGAAGCAATCCGAGGGCGAAACAAGAACAAGCCGAGGGCCCCGCCACCAGCTGGTGGCGGGGCCCTCGGCTCTGTTCTCTTCGTCCGGCCGTCAGGCGGACTTGCGGCTGTCCCGCGGATGCACGGCGATGTTCATGGCGCCGGAACGAAGGACCGCCAGCCTTTCGGCCAGGACCTCCTCCAGCTCCTCGCGGGTACGCCGCTCCATGAGCATGTCCCAGTGCGTTCGCGCGGGCTTGCCCTTCTTCTCCTCGGGCCCGTCCCCGTCCACCAGGAGTGCCATGGCGCCGCACGCCTTGCACTCCCACTCCGGCGGAATCTCTGCCTCAACCGAGAACGGCATCTCGAATCGATGTCCGTTCTGGCATGCGTACTCCACCGCCTGGCGCGGGGCCAGATCGATGCCGCGGTCCGTCTCGTAGCTGGTAACCACGAGCCGCGTACCGCGGAGAGCTCGCTCACTCATGAATCGTGCCTCCCGGGCTTGTCGCCCACAGGACAGGTGTCGCTGTCGTCGTCATCCGGTCAACGTCCGGTCGGCGGTATAGATTCCCGCTCCGGGTGATGCGTCGCCCGTCGTGCCGCCCCTTGTTGTACCCACCAATGCCCGTTTTGTCACATCTGGCAGCAGATGTCACCCAACGTCTTCACTTCTTCAGCGCGCAGTAACGCTCCGCCTGGCAGGCCAAAGGCGTACACTACCGGCCCTTTGCTTCAACGTCGAAATCCGTTCGGAATTCGTATGAAGATCCGGCCCCGGAGCCCGTGCCGGAGGGGCGCGGGCCGTGTCCTGAAACGTGATCGGCGCGGACGCGCTCAGATGCGCTCGGGAACAGGATTGCCCGCCGCGGCCACCGCGCGCCGCACCGGCACCCGCGCCAGCAGCACGAAACCCAGTGCGAAGAAGACCACCAGCGAGATGATCGCGTCCCGGTAGCTGCCCGTGACCTGGTACGTCAGGCCGAACACCAGCGGCCCGACCCAGCTCAGCCCGCGGTCGCTCATCTCGTACGCGGAGAAGTACTCCGCCTCCTTGCCCGCCGGGACCAGGTGCGAGAACAGCGAACGCGACAGCGCCTGGCTGCCGCCCAGCACCAGCCCGATCATCGAGGCGAGGGCGAAGAACCACACCGGGGTCCGGGCCGGCAGGAAGTACCCGACCCCCAGCGTCAGCGCCCACGCCGCCAGCGAGCCGAGGATCGTCCGCTTCGCCCCGTAGGTCCGGGCCAGCCGGCCCATCGCGAGGGCCCCGCCCACCGCCAGGACCTGCACCAGCAGCACCGCCCCGATCAGCGTGGACTGCTCCAGCTGCAGCTCCTCCGAGCCGTACACCGAAGCCTGGGAGATCACGGTCTGCACACCGTCGTTGTAGATCAGGTACGCCAGCAGGAACGACAGCGTCAGCGGATAGCGGCGCATGTCCTTCAGTGTCGCCACCAGCTGCTTCCAGCCGCTCACCGCCGGCTCCGCACCCGGCTCCCGGACGACCGCCCGGTCGCGCAGCCGGCGCAGCGGGATCACCGCGAAGGCCCCCCACCACAGGCCCGCCGAGGCCAGGCAGATCCGCACCGCCGCACCCTCCGACAGGCCGAACCCGTCGTGGCCCAGGTACAGGGCGAGGTTCGCCACCAGCATCAGCGAGCCCGCGGTGTAGCCGAAGGCCCAGCCCCGCGAGGAGACCGTGTCGCGCTCGTCGGGCGTGGAGATCTGCGGCAGGTAGGCGTTGTAGAGCACCATCGACACCGACAGCGCGGCATTGGCGACGATCAGCAGCAGCCCGCCCAGCAGGTAGCGCTCGCCGCCCAGGAAGAACATTCCGGTCGTCGCCGCGGCGCCCGTGTACGCGGCCACCGCCAGCAGCGGCTTCTTGCGGCCCGTCCGGTCCGCGAGCGCCCCCGCCAGCGGCATGATCAGCACCGCGAGGATCACCGACGCCGACACCGAGTACGCGAAGTAGGACCCGGCCCGCACCGGGATCCCCAGCGGGTGCACATAGCCCTCGGCGTCCGCCGCGGCCTTCGCCACGGAGGTCAGGTACGGCCCGAGGAATACCGTGAGCACGCTCGCCGAGTACACCGACACCGCGAAGTCGTAGAAGTACCAGCCCCGCTGCTCCCGCTTGCGCTCGGCAGCCGCCTCCGCGGCCGGTCTGCCGTCCTCGGAACCGGGTTCCGCTTCGTCCGTCGTCTGCGCACTCATCAGTGCCCCCTCGCTGGTCCCCGTACCGCACGGCCCGCGGGCCCCCGCGCGCAGGCCCGCAGCCCTGTCAGGCCCAGGCCCCGCGCCGGTCCAGCACCGTGCGCAAGATGTCGATCCGGTCGGTCATGATGCCATCGACTCCCAGGTCGAGGAGAGCCTCCATGCGTTCCGGTTCGTTCACGGTCCACACGTGCACCTGCAGACCCCGCTCGTGCGCGGCCCGCACGAACCTCCGGTCGACCACCGGGATCCCGCCCTGCCGCTCCGGCACCTGCGCCGCCACCGCCCCGGCGCGCAGCGCCGCCGGGATCGCCCAGGACCGCAGCCGCAGCCCCATCACGCCGCGCACCCCGTACGAGGTCGCCAGCCGCGGCCCGGCGAGCCGGTGCGCGCGGGCCACCCGGCTCTCCGAGAACGAACCCACGCACACCCGGTCCCACAGCCGCGCCCGGGCGATCAGGTTGACCAGCGGGAGCAGCGCCGACTCGGCCTTCACGTCGATGTTCCAGCGGGCGTCGGGGAACTCCTCCACCAGCTCCTCGAACAGCGGCAGCGGCTCACCGCCCCCCACCCGGACCCCGCGCAGCTCCTTCCACGCCAGCTCCGCGATCCGGCCCCGCCCGTCGGTGACCCGGTCCAGGGTCGCGTCGTGGAAGGCCACCAGCTTCCCGTCGGCCGTGGCGTGCACGTCGGTCTCGAAGTACCGGTACCCGGCGTCGGCGGCCCGCCGGAAGGCGGCGGCGGTGTTCTCCAGCCCGTCCGCGGCACCTCCGCGGTGCGCGAACGGGATGGGGGCCGGGTGGTCCAGATAGGGATGGCGAAGGGGTGCGGGTGCGTGCGTCACGGCGGCAGTATGCCTCCTCCAGGCCTGCGCGCCGCGGCCGCCCGGTGGCGGGACGGTGTCCGCGCGGTGGACCCGCGGTGAACCCGCCCGGCCGGTCCCTCGGTGGGCCGCCCGTGGGCCGCCAACCGACCGCCGACCGACCGACCGCCGACCGGCCGCCGACCGACCGCCGACCGGCCGCCGCCCGGTCCCGCCCGCCCCGCCCCTGGCCTCGCGGCCCCTCGCGTGGCACCCTGAGGCCGCACGGCCAATCCAATCCCAGGCGCAACCCGCGCCACCAGGGGCCAATTCGACGAAGGTGGACCGGACGGCATGGCGGAGTGGACCTCGGCGGTGGGCGCCGCACAGCTCGCACGGCTCATCACCTCCCAGCAGGAACGGCCTGGCCTCCCCGGCGCGCGCAAGCTCCCCGCGTACCGGTCGCTGGCCGACGGCATCCGCCTGCTCGTCCTCGAAGGCCGCGTCCCCGTGGCCGCCCGGCTCCCCGCCGAGCGCGAGCTCGCCGTCGCCCTCTCCGTCTCCCGCACCACCGTCGCCGCCGCCTACGAGGCCCTGCGCAGCGAGGGCTTCCTCGAATCCCGCCGCGGCGCCGGCAGCTGGACCTCCGTCCCCGCCGGCAACCCGCTGCCCGCCCGGGGCCTGGAGCCCCTGCCGCCCGAATCCCTCGGCTCGATGATCGACCTCGGCTGCGCCGCCCTCCCGGCCCCCGAGCCCTGGCTCACCAAGGCCGTGCAGGGCGCCCTGGAGGAACTCCCGCCGTACGCGCACACCCACGGCGACTACCCGGCCGGGCTGCCCGCCCTGCGCCGCATGCTCGCCGACCGCTACACCGAGCGCGGCATCGCCACCATGCCCGAGCAGATCATGGTCACCACCGGGGCCATGGGCGCCATGGACGCCATCTGCAGCCTCTTCGCGGGCCGCGGCGAGCGCATCGCCGTCGAATCCCCCTCCTACGCCAACATCCTCCAGCTGATGCGCGCCGCCGGCCTGCGGCTCGTCCCCGTCGCCATGGCCGACGGGCTCGCCGGCTGGGACCTGGGCACCTGGCGCCAGGTGCTGCGCGACGCCGCCCCCCGCCTCGCCTACGTCGTCGCCGACTTCCACAACCCCACCGGCGCCCTCGCCTCCGCCGAGCAGCGCCGGGCCATGGTCGAGGCGGCCCGCTCCGCCGGCACGGTGCTCGTCGTCGACGAGACCATGGCCGAGCTGCGGCTCGACCCCGGCCTGGAGATGCCGCGGCCCGTCTGCTCCTTCGACCCGGCCGGCTCCACCGTGATCACCGTCGGCTCCGCCAGCAAGGCCTTCTGGGCCGGCATGCGGATCGGCTGGGTCCGTGCGGCGCCCGACGTCATCCGCAGCCTGGTCGCGGCCCGCGCGTACGCCGACCTCGGCACGCCGGTGCTGGAGCAGCTCGCCGTGAACTGGCTCATGCGGACCGGCGGCTGGGAGGAGGCCGTGGAAATCCGCCGCGGCCAGGCCCGCGAGAACCGCGACGCGCTGGTCGCCGCCGTCCGCCGGGAGCTGCCCGACTGGGAGTTCGAGGTCCCGAAGGGCGGCCTCACCCTGTGGGCCCGGGCCGGCGGGCTCTCCGGGTCGCGGCTGGCCGAGGTCGGGGAGCGGGTCGGCGTACGGGTCCCCTCGGGCCCGCGGTTCGGCGTGGACGGGGCCTTCGAGGGCTACGTCCGCCTCCCGTTCACCGTCGGCGGCCCGGTCGCCGAGGAGGCCGCGACCCGCCTCGCGGCGGCCGCCCGCCTGGTCGGCACCGGAGCGGGCAGCAGCGGTGCAGAACCCCCGCGCACCTTCGTGGCCTGACCGCCGGACAGGCCCTACGGGGCCTCGGCCGGGATCTCCGGCAGCGGAGCGGCGTCCGCCGGGGGCCCCTGGGCCGGGGGCTGGGCCTGGAGCGGCTTGCCCAGGGCGACCCGCTCCGGGCCGCCGGCCGCGGCCCCCGACGGACGCCCGGGCAGCAGCTCCAGCACCGCCTGGCGGTGCGCCGGGGGCGCGGCTTCGTCGTACGGGTCCGGGGCCGCGGGCACCTGCAGCCGGTGCACCGGACCTGTCCCGAGCCGCACGTACCCGCGGCCCGGCGGCACGTGCGCCGTCGGCGTGGTGTGCGGCGGCAGCCCCAGCACCTCCGTGAGCTGCCGGACCGAGGCCGCGCCCAGCGCCACGCGGGCCCGCGTGTGCTGCCGTACCGCATCGTCCAGCAGCTCCATGTGGTCGAACTGCTCGGCCACCGCCACCGTGATGTGCGCGGCGCGCCCGTGCCGCAGCGGCACCTGCAGCCGTGCCAGCGGGTCGGGGGCCCCCTCGGCGGCCGCGAGGTGCGCGAGCACGCTGGGCCGGTCCAGCAGGATCCACAGCGGCCGCCGGGTGTCGTCCGGCGCCGGACGGCCCGCCTCCCGCGCCCGGTGGGCCGCGATCAGCCGCCGCTCGGTCTCGTGCGCAGCCCACTCCAGCATGGCCAGCGCCCCGGCCGGCCCGCTCTCCACGGCGAGCACGCCGCTGCGGCCCGACAGGCAGGCGAACTCCCCGCGGCCCCCGCCCTCCACCACCAGTACGTCGCCCCCGTGCGCCAGCGCCTGCAGCGCGATCGAGCGCAGCAGCGTCGAGGCCCCGCTGCCCGGCTGGCCCACGGCCAGCAGGTGCGGCTCCGTGGAGCGCGGCCCGGTGCGCCAGATCACCGGCGGCACGTCCCGCGGCTCGCCGTCCTCCAGGACGGGCAGCGTGCGCTGCACGTCGTCCCCGTCGGTGAAGCCGAGCACCGTCTCCCCGGGCGAGGTGACGAACGGCTGCGCGGCGATCCCCGTCGGGAGGGCGTCCAGCACCCTCAGGACGAGCTCGTTGCCCTCCTCGTCCCAGTCGAAGAGGTACTCCCGGCCGCGCCCGGACTTCGCGCGCAGCAGGGCCTCGATCCGGGCCCGCGAGGCCGCCTCGCCGTCGGTGAAGTAGGCGGGGTAGCGGATGCTCAGCCGCGTGAGGCGGCCCGCGCCGTCGAACGCGTACCCGCTGAAGACCCGGGCCCAGTCCCCGCCGTGGGCGAACAGCGGACTGGGATCCTCCGGGATGGAGAAGTACGGCACGAGCGCCTCGTACAGCGCGCCCAGCCGCTGGGTCTCGGCGGGAGTGGGCTCCGCCTTGACCGGGGTGCGCTCGCGGCCGTGCCAGGCGGCCGCCGCCATCAGGGTGACGAGGGTGAGCAGCGGCCCGTACGGGACGAGCGCGACCACGAGGACGCAGGCGGCGCCGAAGAACAGCGCGGGACCGCGCCTGTCCTTGGGGGTCCCGGCCCACCGGCGCCGCCCCGCCGCGGCCAGGACGCGCAGGCCGCGCCCGATGACCAGCAGCGGATGGAGGACGTCCGTGGCGTGGTCGGCTGCCGCGCGGGCAAGCTCGCGCCCCCGGGCCGGCGACGGGATGCCGCTGAAGGTGATGCGGGGGAGTGGGCGCCGGGCCACGGGCGTCTCCTGGAGTCGTGGTGGGGCGGGAGGGGCGGGCGGCTAGAGCTTGATCCCGCCGAGCAGGCTCGCGAGGCTGGCCGTGCTCGCCGTGATGCTGGGGGCGATGGCGGAACCCGCGAGGAAGAAGCCGAACAGCGCGCAGACGAAGGCGTGGGACAGCTTCATCCCGTCCTTCTTGAAGAACAGGAAGGCGATGATGCCGAGCAGGACGACGCCCGAGATGGACAGGATCATGAGTTCTCCTGGTGAGTGGGGACAGTCACCATCAGTTGTCCCAGGCTCACAGGAAGTATCAATGCGATAAAAGGTGCGTACGGGTGAATTCCGCTCCGTTTCACTTGACCGGCCCATGCCGGCTGGCGGAGCCGCCGCACACCGGCATCGCCCCCGGCCCCGGCCGGCCGGCGGACCGGCTGCAGACCCACCGCGTCCCACCTGGGCCGATCGGGGGCCAACCGGCATCCTTGCCTCGACCTGCACCCCGTATGTGCAGGTCCGGGCGCTACTCTGGCGATTCACCCGTACGGACGCAGCCCGTGCACACCCCTGCCCTCCTGTCCTGTGAAAGGCGGCACGAACGATGAGCGAGCACCAGCCCACCGAAAACGGCTCCCACGAGGCTCCCGAGGCCCCCGTGGCCCCCGAGACCTCCGGGGCTGCCGATGCCCCCGAGGCTCCCGACGAGGACGTCATCGAGCTCGCCACCAAGATCTTCGACCTCGCCCGCCAGGGCGAGACCGCGACGCTCGCCGCGTACCTCGACCACGGAGTCCCGGCCAACCTCACCAACGACCGCGGCGACACCCTCGTCATGCTGGCCGCCTACCACGGCCACGCCGACACCGTCACCGCCCTGCTCCAGCGGGGCGCCGAGGCCGACCGCGCCAACGACCGCGGCCAGACCCCGCTGGCCGGAGCCGTATTCAAGGGCGAGGAAGCCGTCATCCGGGCCCTGCTCGCCGCGGGCGCCGACCCGCACGCCGGCACCCCGTCCGCCGTGGACACGGCCCGCATGTTCGCCAAGGCCGAACTGCTGGAGCTGTTCGGGGCCAACTAGCGCAAGTAGTCGGAGCCCAACAGTCCGCTTTTGGCCGTGACCTGGCATGCTCCGATCGGCCACCGACCTCACGGGTTGGTCACGGCGGCCGTAAATGTGGTCGCGGCGCACAAACCGGCTGGGTCATCATGGCGTCGGATTCGATTCGCGAGCACGGCGGACGGGCAGGAGGGGGCAGGACACGACGGGTGTCCGAGCCACCTGCTGGCGAACCGGCCGCCTTGGTCGCGAAGCACCGACGAGAGTGAGAAGGCAATGGTCTACATCGAGCGGAACACGACGGCGAACGTCCTCACATGCTGTTACGCGGCCCTGTGAACCCTGATTCCCGGTTGCGTCCCCAGCTTGATTTGAGGCCATTCCCATGTTCGAACCAGTCATAGCGCCAAGCGGCACCCTGCTCGGGCTCCTCCAGCGGGGCCGCGGCGACGGCACCCTGCACGCCCTGGCGGCCCCCCGGCCCGAGGCCCTCGCGGCCCTCAACCAATGCGTGCTCCGTGACCCGCGCCAGGACTGGCAGGTAGAGAACCGCTCCCTGTACTACGCACGCCTGTACCTGGACCTCGACGGACCGCTGGGCGAGATCGAGAGCCACCTCTTCAGCGCCGAGGACCTCGTCGACGACTGCGAACACCGCACCGGCCTCGCCCTGTCCGTCCTGGGCCACCTCGCCTCGTACGGCCGCGACGACGCGCTCATCCTGCTGCGCAGGTACGCCGCCGCCGGAGCCAACTGGGCCTGGGCCCTCGACGAGCTCGCCCTGCGCGACGACGACGAGGGACTGCTGTCCCTCGCCGCACCCGTCCTCGCCCGCTTCCCCGCCACCGCCGAGGGCGAGGCGCGGCTGGCCGCCGCCGTCCGCGACGCCTACGAGCCCCGGCCCTGGTGCCTGTGGGAGGAGACCGCCGAGTACGGCGAGCGCCTCGCCGCGGCCCGCCGCCAGGGCTCCTTCGACCGCTGGCAGCGCCAGCTCACCCCCAACGGGCCCCGGCCCGGCTGGGGCGTCCAGGCCGTCTTCGACTGGGCCGCCGACGGCCTGCGCCGCGGCACCCCGCTGCACGTGCCCGCCGCGCGCTGTCTGGCCGCCGTCGCCTCCCCCGAGGACCGCGGCACCATCCTCGCCGCGGCCGCCGGAGCCCACGGGGACGCCGCCCGCGCCACCGCCCTGCACCACCTGGTCCTCGCCGAACCCGAGAACCCGGCCGTCCTGGACCTCATCGAAGCCGCCGCGGACGAAGCCGCCGTCGCCGCCTACGAGCGCATGTGCGGCCCCGCCGCCCTCGACCGCGCCCGCAGCTGGGCCCACCGGCCCGACGCCCTCGGCGAAGCCGCCGCCGCGCTCCTCGCCGCCCACGGCGGGGCCGAGGACACCGAGCTCGTCCTGGGCGCCCTGCGCTCCACCGTCCGCGGCTGCGGCCCGGACTCCCCGCGCCTGTTCGCCCTCGTCGACGGCGCCGGCCGGCTCTCCATCGGCTGCGCGGCACCGGTGCTGCGGCACATCTACCGCGAGACGGCCTCGTCCCACCTGCGCGGCCGCGCGGCCCGCGCCCTGGCGGGCACGGACCCGACGTTCGCGGCGGGCTTCGCGGTGGAGTGCCTCTGGGACTGCGAGGAGACCACCCGCGAGGTCGCGGCCCGCCACGCCGAAACCGCCGACGCCCGCGTGGCCCCGCGCCTGCGCCGCCTGGCCACGGACCCGGCGGAGGAGGAAGACGTCCAGTCGGCGGTCCGCAGCCGCATCGCCCCCGAATCGGCCGTCTAGGACCCGCTTCCCGACCGCCCGCACGCACGCAACGCCGTGGGCCGGCCCCTCGAAGGGCCGGCCCACGGCGCGTGCGCGTCCGTGCCCGCTACTGCGGCGGCGCGCCGGTCGGGAACAGGGGGTCCGGTCCCCTGGAGTTGTCGATCTCGCACGGTGTCAGCTTCGAGGTCTCCTTCACCCCGAAGCTGATCGACTCCTCACTGGTCGGCGGCCGGTCGGGCCACCCGAACACGAGGGTGTGGCCCGGGGGGACGGTCTTGGAGTTGATCCTCAGCACCATCCTGTTGCCGTCGTGCTGGAGGACCTCGCTGTCCGGATCGCGGGTCGTGGTCCCCGGAAGGAACTGCGGCCCCCGGTAGCCCCCGCTCGGATGCGGGCACTGCGAGCTGGGCTTCTTGGGCATCAGTGCGACGGTGACCCCCAGGGCCCGCAGCTGCTCCACCAGTCCCGGTATCTGGTCGTGCCGGGGCCTGTCGACCGTGATGCTTCCACTGCTGTCCCTGGTGGGCGCGGGCGAAACCCCCGTCGCGGCCGAGCCCGTCGGCACGGGCGGGGGCACAAGCGCGGTCGCCGCGGAGCCCGTCGGAGGGGGAGACACCATCGGCGCGGGCGTCGAGGACACCTGCGCCGGCAGCGAGCCTTCCCGGCCGGAGCCCGGCAGGGCCACCACCAGCCCTGCCGCCACGGCCGTCGCAACGGCCACGCCCAGCGGGATCCCGTACCGCCTGGCGAACGAGCGGGCGGGGGCGGGAGCCGGCGGCTCCGGCATCCTCGCAAGCAGCGCCGCCTTCAGCTGCTCCTCGAACGCGCGCGGCCTGCTGCTCATCGGGCTGCCTCCAGCCGGGATTCGGGAACGTCGGGAACGGGGATCGCCGAGCGCAGGGCGCGCCGGGCGCGGTGCAGGCGGACCCGGACCGTCGCCTGGGTGACGCCGAGGGCCTGCGCGGCCTCGGCGGGGGTGAGCTCGTCGACGACCACCAGGTCCAGCGCCGCGCGCAGCGGCTCCGAGAGCGCCGCATGGCGCTCGGCCAGGGCCCGGAAGGCCCGTTCGGCATCGATCCGCTCCTCCAGCGCGGCGACGTCCTCCTCGTCGAGCAGGCGGCGCCCGCTCAGACGCGCCAGCGCGCCGCTCTCGCGGGCCAGCCCCCGGGCGTGGCCCGCCAGGACGTTGCGGGCTATGCCGAACAGCCAGGCGATCGGTGCGCCCCGGCGGGGCCGGTAGGCGCCGGCCGACCCCATGGCGGCGAGGAAGATGTCGGCTGTCAGGTCCGCCGCCAGGTGGGGGTCGCTGACCCGGCGGGTCACGAAGCCGAGGACGGCGTCGATGTGCTGCTCGTAGAACGCCCCGAACCCGTCGTGCGTCGTGAGATCCGGTGGGCCGGTCTCCTGTCGTGGGCTGCGCACCCGGCAACCTCCCCTGTTCTACGGAACCCGATCGGCCCCTCTCACCCTGTACTTGGCCGAACCCTCCCTGAACGTTTCACCGGGAACGTTTCACCGCCCGTCGCGCGGGCGGCATTCGGCGGCCGCTCCACCGGCACGGGGGCCTCAGCGGCACCTCACGAAGCGCACCGGAACCCCCGGCCGGGACTGGGCCGCTGCGTTCAAGGCCGGGCCCGGGGGGACCACGCCGACCACCGGGTAGCCGCCCGTGACCGGGTGGTCCGCCAGGAAGACCACCGGCATGCCGTCCGGCGGGACCTGGACCGCGCCCAGGACCATCCCCTCGCTCGGGAGCTCCCCGGAGCGGGCGCGGGCCAGTGGCGGTCCGGCCTCCGTGCGCAGGCCGATCCGGTTCGACGCCGGGGACACCCGGTACACCGAACGCCACAGCGCGGCGAGCGAAGCCGGCTCGAACCAGTCCGCCCGCGGCCCCGGCCCCAGCGGGAGCACCAGCTCGGCCGGAGCCCCCGGCGCCCGCAGCGTGTCCGCCCCGCGGACCGGGTCCGGGCCGGCCGGGCCGACCGGGAGCACCGTCCCCGCCACCGGTACGGCCGGGCCCAGCCCGGACAGCAGGTCCGTGGAGCGACTGCCCAGCACCGGCGGCACGCCCAGGCCTCCCCGCACGGCGACGTAGCTGCGCACCCCCGACTCCGCCCGGCCGACCTCCAGCACCGCCCCCGCCGGGACCCGGACCGGCGCTCCCCAGGCCGCCGGGCGCCCGGAGATCCGTACCGCACACGGCGCACCGGTGACGGCCGCGGTCACCGCGCTCCCGGCCGGGCCCACCACCCGCAGCCCGACCCCGTCCACGGTGGTCTCCAGCGCGGCCGCGCCCGGGGGGTTGCCCAGGAGCCGGTTGGCCAGGGCGTACGCTCCGGCGTCCAGTGCGCCGGACCGCGGCACGCCCAGGTGGGCGTATCCGGGCCGGCCCCGGTCCTGGACCGTGGTCAGCGCCCCCGGACGGACCACTTCCAGCACCGCCGCAGCCACAGAGCCCCCGCTCACCCCGCCACCTCCTCGAACCGCACCCGTACCCCCGGCGCGAACAGCGCCGCCGGCTCTCGCTGCGGGTCCCACAGCACGGCGTCCGCGGTCCCGATCAGCTGCCAGCCGCCGGGGGAGGAACGCGGGTACACCCCGGCGTACTCGCCCGCCAGCGCCAGCGAGCCGGCCGGGACGGCCGTCCGCGGTGTGGCCCGGCGCGGCAGGTGGAAGCGCTCCGGCAGCCCGGTCAGGTACCCGAACCCGGGAGCGAACCCGCAGAACGCCACCCGGAACACCACCGAGCCGACGACCTCCGCCACCTCCCGCTCCGCCGTGCCCCACAGCCGGGCCACCTCCGCGAGGTCCGGCCCGTCGTACCGCACGGGGACGGTGACCAGCGGCCCCTGCGTCTCCCGGAGCGGCGGCACCTCCCAGCGCACGATCCGCTCGGCCAGCGCCGCAGGGTCGCGTACGCCGTCCAGCAGCACCGTCCGCGCGGCCGGCACCACATCGCGTACGCCGCCGGCCGCCGCGCCGCGCAGCTCGCCCGCACCCCCCAGCTCGCCCGCCGCGCGTCGGCGCAGCACCTCCGCGTGGAGGGCGGCCACCTCGGCCGCCGAGTCCAGCTCGACGAGCACCGCCTCGCCGCCCACCACCATCGCCCTCACGCGAAGGCCTCCACGCGCACGCCCGCCTGCGCCAGCGCCTCGCGCACCCGCAGCGCGAGCCCCGCCGCACCCGGGGTGTCCCCGTGCAGGCACAGCGACCGGGCCGCCACCGCCACCCGCGAGCCGTCCGCGGCGGTCACGGTGCCCTCGGCCGCCATCGCCACCGCCCGCGCGACCACCGCGTCCGGGTCGTGCACCACCGCCCCCGGCTCGCCGCGCGGCACCAGCGTCCCGGCCGCGGTGTACGCCCGGTCCGCGAAGGCCTCCGGCACGGGGGTCAGCCCGGCCGCCTCGGCAGCGGCCAGCAGCAGCGACCCGGGCAGGCCCAGCACCGGCAGGTCACCGCCCCCGGCCGCGGCCGCCATGCGGATCCCGGCCACCACCGCGCCCGCCTGGTCGGCGTCGTACACGGTGCGGTTGTACAGCGCACCGTGCGGCTTCACGTACGACACCCGGGAGCCGGCCGCACGGGCGAAGACCTCCAGCGCCCCGATCTGGTACGCCACCTCGTCCGCGAGCTCGCCCGCCGGCACGTCCATCGCGCGCCGCCCGAAGCCCGCCAGATCGCGGTACGACACCTGCGCGCCGATCCGCACACCCCGCTGCGCAGCCAGCTCGCAGACCCGCCGCATGATGGAGGGGTCACCGGCGTGGAAGCCGCAGGCGACGTTGGCGCTCGTGACGACGGACAGCAGGGCCTCGTCATCGGTGAGCGTCCAGCGCCCGAAACCCTCACCCAGGTCGGCGTTGAGATCGATCAGAGGTGTGATCATGGAAGCCATGGCGTGAGCGTAGAACGTGGAACAACGCTGCGGCCACGGAGGCCCCGACCCGCCCCTACCCGCCCGGACCGATCCGGCCGAACCATGCCGTTTGGGATGTTGTCCGTGTCAGCGCCTAATCTTTGTCCGTGACTCTCCCTGCCCCGGCGAAGCCCATCCCCTCCCCGGCGCCGGGCCCGGCCGCCGACGAGGGCCTGGCCCGGCGGCTGCGCGCGCTCGCCTGCACCGCCCCGCTCCACGACCTCGACGTCCGCAAGGCCAACCTCGCCGGCGAGTACGGGATCTACGCGATGGCGGAGGTCGCGCTCGCCGCGATCGACCTGGTCACGCTGAACATGGACTTCGACACCGGCGCCGACCACGAGCAGATAGTGGCCCGACTGCTGCCGCGCGTCGCCGCCCAGGCCCCGCAGCGGCCCGCCGCCGAGCACGAGCGGGTGGCCCGCTGGGTGCTGGAGAACCTGATCAACGTCGGCAGCGTCGACCGCGGCTTCCGTGCGATCTACGGCACCTTCGGCCCCGACGGCGTCTACGTCCGCCGCGACTACGACTTCAAGCTGATCGAGGAGGTCCCCGGCTACGGCGGCGCGGTCTACCTCCGCACGACGGACGAGGCCGTCAACGTCCTGGTCGGCGCCCTCGACACCGACGTCACCAGCGCGCAGATCGCCGCCGAGGTCAAGCTGGAGGTCCTCGTCAGCCGGGGCCGCCTCGCGGACGCCCAGCTCGCCGCCGAGCAGGCCCGCTACCGCACCGTCCAGTACGCCGAGACCCTCCGCCGCACCCTCGACGCGACCCGGCGCAACGTGCGCGCCGTGGACTGGCTCCAGTCCGTGCCCGACATGATCGAAGAGGCCCTCGACCACGTCGCCGACCGCTACCGGCACGAGAACGCGATCCTCACCAACATCCGCAAGGCCCGCGACGAGGCGGAGGAGCCGGAGAACAAGCGGCGCGCCGCCGAGCTCGTCGACATCGTCAAGGACTGCATCCGCCGCCACACCCAGCTGCAGTCCCGGCTGCTCGACGCCGGACCGCTGTTCCGCGCCGAGCAGGACCGCCAGGCCTTCGCCGCGCCCGCGCCGCGCTCGGGCATCGACCTGTACGGGCAGCTGGTCGCCCCCGTCCTGCCGCTGCCCGTCGCCGACGCCACGCGGGTCACCGACGCCTTCTTCGCCCGCGGCACCGGCCTGCGCACGCCCGTCTCCGTTCGGGTCGCGGACCTCGTGGAGATACTGCTGACCCCGCCGGTGGAGCGCGAGCACCTCGGCGCCGAGATGCCCGAGCCCGACCTCATCGCCACTCCCGACGACAGCCGCTTCAGCGAGGAGCAGCTGGCCGCCGCGATGCAGCTGCTGGACCTGCCGCACGACGCCCCGCGCCGCCTGTCGGGGCTGCTCGCCGAGGCCCGGCGCAGCGACCCGGACCTGCCGTACCTGGTGGCCCTGCTGGCCGTCCACGCGGCCAGCCCGGCCGTCGGCACGGCCTACCGGCAGGGCGAGGAGCGGCTGCTGTTCGCCGTGGACGACGGTACGCAGCTGGACGACCCCGAGTTCGGCGGAGCCGACCTGATCGTGGGCACCGCCCTGCTGGACGCGGTTGCCATGACCGCGGACCGCACGGAGGCGGCATGACACCCCCGCCGCCCCTGCAGCGTCCCGCGCCGGCCCGGCACCGCCCCCGGTCGGTCCCCCGACCGGAACCTGCCGCCGCCCCGCACCACCCCGTCCCCGTGAGCTCGTCCGTCCCGGCAGCCGCACCGTACGAGAGGCAGTACCCGTGAGCGACCACCACGCCGAGCACCCCGCGTGGAGCGAGCCCGACGCGCCGTCGGCTCCGGCCCCGGCCGGCTCACACGTGACCCCCGCCGACGCCGCGGACGCGGCCCGGCTCGTCGCGTTCGGACTGCAGCCCAAGCTGCTGCCCGCCCGCGACGCCGAATACGCCGAACTGCTGCGCCGCTACCGCGAGGACCCCGCCTTCGGCCGTCTCGCCGACGCCGTGGCCACCGGCCTGGGCCTGGTCGTCCTGGAGGTCTCGCCGCGCGCCGGCATGGCCGTCGCCGCCGGCGAGGACTCCGTCTTCGCCGTCCGCATGGGCGACTACGCCCGCCGCACCACCGCCGACTCCGGCGACCGGTTCCTGCACGGCCTGGCCCACCTCGCCGTCGCCGCCCTCGCCTTCCCGCGGCCCGAGGACCTCGCCGACGACGGCTACATCGGCCGCGTCACCGTCAACGGCGTCGACGCCTTCGTCCGCCAGGCCTGCCGCCGTCTGGAGGAGCGGGCCGAGGAGCTCGGCGAGAACACCGACCCGGCCAGCGACGCCCCCGGCCTCGAAGCCGCCTGGCGCGTCTACGCCCGCCGCAGCGCGACCGGTGCCACCAAGGACGCCCGCCGCCTCGCCGGCTCCACCACCGGCATCGTCGGCAAGGCCACCGCCTTCCTCACCGACTCCGGCTTCCTCCAGCGCACCGGGGACGACGCCGGCGGCACCTACCGCACCACCCCCCGCTACCAGCTCCAGGTCCGCGACATGGCGGGCAGCGCGGCCATGGCCGAGCTCCTGGAGCTGGGCGTGGTCCCCGTCAGCGACGGCAGCGCCAGTCTCCTTCCGCCGCCCGAGGGCGACGACCTGGAGCTCGCGCCCGACGCCGGCCTGCCCTTCCACGCCTGAGCCCCACGGGCCCGTCCCCGGCGCGCCCGAGCCCCACGCGCCCGACCCCCCGGCGCCCGATCCCCACCTCCCGTACCACCCACCAGACACCACGAGAGCGCGCCGCCATGTACGAGCTGTCCCGGATCCGCCTCTACTCCATCGGGCCCGCCGGCGCACGCTACGCCGACACCGTGCTCGACCTGCGCGGAGTCGGAGAGCCGGTGCCCCACCCGGCGCCCGCGCAGGCGGAGTTCTTCGAGGACGAGCCCACCGGCCCGCCGCGCCGCCCCGCGCCCGCCGGCGTCCTCTTCCTGGAGAACGGCGGCGGAAAGTCCGTCCTGCTCAAGCTGATCTTCTCGGTGATGCTCCCCGGCCACCGCAACACCCTCGGCGGGGCCAGCTCGGGCGTCCTGCGCAAGTTCCTGCTCGCCGACGACTGCGGCCACGTCGCCCTGGAGTGGCAGCACACCCAGACCGGCGAGTGCGTCGTCGTCGGCAAGGTCAGCGAATGGCGCGGCCGCCAGGTCTCCAACGACCCGCGCAAGTTCGCCGAGGCCTGGTACTCCTTCCGCCCGGGCCCCGGCCTGAGCCTCGACAACCTCCCCGTGGCCGAGGCGACCGCCGTGCGCCCGCCCGTCGAGGGCGCCTCCGGCGCGCAGGGCCGCCGCCGCACCATGAAGGGCTTCCGCGACGCCCTCACCGAGGCCGGCAAGGCCTACCCGCACCTCGAGGTGTACTTCGAGGAGATCCACGACCGCTGGAACGAGCACCTGACCGAGCTCGGCCTCGACCCCGAGCTCTTCCGCTACCAGCGTGAGATGAACGCCGACGAGGGCGAGGCCGCCGGCCTCTTCGCGGTCAAGAAGGACTCCGACTTCACCGACCTGCTGCTGCGCGCCGTCACCGACACCCGCGACACCGACGGCCTCGCCGACCTCGTCCACGGCTTCGGCAACAAGCTCGGCCGTCGCGCCGAGCTCATGGCCGAACGCGACTTCACCGCCGGCTCGGTGGACCTCCTGAACCGGATCGTCGAGGCCGCCTCGACCCGCTCCCGGCTCCGCGACGTCCACGCCGGGGCCGAGCGCCGCACCCGCACCCTCGTCCGCCGGCTCTCCGCCCGCGCCGCCGAGGAGCGCGGCCGGGCCGCCGAGCTCGCCCAGCGCGTCACCGGCGCCGCCCACGCCGTCACCGCCGCCGAATCCGCCCGCGAGCGCAGCGCCGCCGTCTCCGCCGAACTCGCCTACCGGCACGCCTCGCTGGCCCTGACCGTCGCCGACAAGGCCGCCGCCGCCCAGCGCCGCGAACTCCTCGAAGCCCGCACCCTGCACGCCGCCTGGCAGGCCGCCGAGATCGTGCTGCGCCACCGGGCCGCCGCCGACCGCTCCGCCCGGGTCGCCGCCGCCATCCTGGAGGCCGAGCGGGACGCCGCGCCGGCCCTCGCCGCCCGCGCCACGGCCGCCGCCGCCCTCGTACGCGCCCTGCACACCGCCGCCGAGAACGGCGAGAACCTGGCCAACGAGGAGGAGGAACGCTCCGCCGCCCTCCAGGCCGCCGGCGAGGCCGCCCACCGCGACGCCACCGCCGCCGCCACCGCCGCCCAGCGCGCCCGCAGCGAGGCCGAGCACCTGCGCGCCCGGCTCGCCGAGGTCGAGCAGGAGACCGCCGAGGCCGTCCGCGCCGGCTGGCTCGACGACTCCGCGCCCGACGCGGACCCCGCGCGCGCCGCCCTCGCCGCCAGCGACGCCGAGACCGCCGCCGTGGCCGCCTGGGACGAGGCCCGCGAGGCCGCCCGCGCCGCCACCGACACCGCCCGGGAGGCCGCCGCCGCGGAATCCCGGGCCGAACTCACCGCCGCCCGCGCCGCGGACGCGGCCGACGCCGCCGAAGCCGCCCACGCCGCGGAGCAGCAGGCCGCCGCCTCGCTGGCCGCATCCCCCCGCCTGGCCGCCCTCCTGGGCCTCCCGTCGGCCCCGGACCCGGCCGCTTCCCCGGCCGCCGACCCGGCCCGCGTCCCGCACCCGCGCGCCGAGGGCGACACGGCCCCCGGCGCCCCCGCCGGCCCCGCCCCCGAGGCCCCTGCCGGCGCACTGACCGCCGAGGACCTCGACCGCGGCGCCGACGAGCTGCGCACGCTGCTCACCGACGCGGTCGCCTCCGCCGAACGCCAGCTCTTCGACCTGCGCACCGCCGCCGCCGACGACGCCCGCATCCTCGGCGCCCTGGGCGACGGCGGGCTCCTGCCGCCCGGCCCCGACGTCCTCGCCACCGTCGAGTACCTCGGCGAGCACGGCATCCCGGCCCTGCCCGGCTGGCGCTACCTCGCCCAGTCCGTCGACCCCGCCGACCACGCCGCCGTCCTCGCGGCCCGCCCCGAACTCGTCGACGGCGTCGTCATCACCGACCCCGACACCCACTCCCGCGCCCGCGAGGTCCTCAGCGGCGCCGCCCTGCTGCCCCGCTCCACCGTCGCCGTCGGCACCGCCGCCGCCCTCCTCGCCCCCGTGCCCCCCGCCGACGGCCCGGCCGACCCTGGCGCCTCCGGCATCTTCATCGTCCCGCCGAACCCGGCCATGCACGACGAGCACGCCGCCGACGAGGAGCGCCAGGCGCTGCGCACCCGCGCCACCGCCCGCGACACCGAAATCCGCGAGCTGGCCGCCCGCCTCGCCGGGGACCGCGAACTCGCCGCCCGCCTCGCCTCCTGGCGCACCGGCTGCCCGCCCGGCCGCCTCGCCGAACTGGCCCGGCACGCCGAGGTCGCCCGCGCCTTCGCCGAGGAGTCCGACGCCGAGCTCGCCGAGGCCCGCACCGCCCGCGCCGAGGCGGACGAAGCCGCCGCCGACGCCACCCGCGTCCGCGACGAACGCCAGGACGCCGCCCAGCGCGCCCGCCGCGCCGCCGACGCCCTCGCCGGCCTCGCCTTCCGCCTGCGCGAGCGTGCCGGCTGGCAGGCCAGGGTCCGCGAACTCGCCGACGAGGCCGCCGAGTCCGAGGCCCGCGCCGAGATCTGCCTGGACCGCGCCCGCGCCGCCGACGAGGACCGCCGCGCCGCCCAGCGCGCCGCCGACGACGCCCGCCGCACCGCCCGCGCCCTGCGCGCCGAGCGCGCCGAGATCGCCGGCGCCCCCGAGGCCCTCCCCGAGGACGAGGCCGCCGCAGCCGGCCACCGCCCGCTGCCCGACCTCCGCGAGGCCTACCGGGCTGCCTCCCAGCTCTACGAGAAGGTCGGCGTCGGCGCCGACCTGCGCGCCGACCAGGCCCGCGCCGAAGGCGAGGAGAGCGCCGCCCTCGCCGAGCTCGACCGCCTCACCAACAAGGTCCGCACCCGTGCCGCCCAGCTCCTGGAAGGCACCGACGGCGCCGACGGCCCCTCCCGCCAGGCCGCCGCCGCCCGCGCCGAGGCCCTCGTACAGATGCTGGAAACCCGCGCTTCCGCCGCCAGCGAGCAGCTCGGCCGGCTGCGCGGCGAGGCCGAACGCCACGCCCCCGCCGAGGGCGAGGCCCACACCGACCTGCCCGAGGAGCTCGTCCCCGAGGACGTCGACCACGCGCAGGGCCTCCTGCGCACCGCCACCGCCCAGCTCGCCGCCCACACCGCGGCCGTCGAGACCGCCCGGGCCGCCCACGCCGACCTGCTGCGCGCCCACCGCACCGCCGAGGACGGCGCCGGCGGCTTCGACGAGACCGCCGCCCTGCTGCGGGACCTCCTGCGCGACCACGCCCCGCAGGACGAGGAGCAGGAGCCGGCCCCCTACCCGGGCACCCTGGAGGAGGCCCGGCAGTCCGCCGCCGAGACCCGCCGCTCCCTGCGCGGCTGCGCCGCCGACCTCTCCGGTGCCGAGGCCGCCGTCCGCGAGGCGAGCGACATCCTGGTCCGCCACGCCAACGCCACCCGCTACGAGCAGGTACGCACCCCCGCGCGCCAGCAGATCCGCGAACTGCCCGCCTCCGCGCTGCCCGAGCACGCCGCGGCCTGGGCGGCGGCCTTCGCGCCCCGCCTGCGCGTCCTCACCGACGAGCTCGCCCAGCTGGAACGCAACCGCGACAGCATCGTCGACCGGCTGCGCGGACTGGTCGAATCCGCCCTGGCCACCCTGCGCTCCGCCCAGCGCCTCTCCCGCCTGCCGGAGGGCCTCGGCGAATGGTCGGGCCAGGAGTTCCTGCGCATCCGCTTCGAGGAGCCCGACCAGGCCACCCTCACCGAACGCCTCGGCGAGGTCATCGACGACGCCACCCGCACCGCCGTGAAGAAGAACGGCGGCTCCTCCTTCGGCGAGGGCCGGCGCGACGGCATGTCCCTGCTGCTGCGCGGCGTCCAGGCGGCCCTGGAGCCCAAGGGCGTCTCGGTGGAGATCCTCAAGCCCGACGCCGTGCTGCGCGCCGAGCGCGTCCCCGTCGGCCAGATGGGCGACGTGTTCTCCGGCGGGCAGCTGCTGACCGCCGCGATCGCCCTCTACTGCACGATGGCGGCCCTGCGCAGCAACGACCGCGGCCGCGACAAGCACCGCCACGCGGGCACGCTCTTCCTCGACAACCCCATCGGGCGCGCCAACGCCACGTACCTGCTGGAGCTCCAGCGGGCCGTCTCGGACGCCCTCGGCGTCCAGCTCCTGTACACCACGGGCCTGTTCGACACCACGGCACTGGCCGAGTTCCCGCTGGTGATCCGGCTGCGCAACGACGCCGACCTGCGGGCGGGCCTGAAGTACATCAGCGTCGAGGAGCACCTGCGCCCCGGCCTGCCCCAGCAGACCGCAGAGGGCGAGACGATCCACGGCGAGATCACGGCCACCCGCATGTTCCGCCGCTCCACCACGACCGCCTGATCCGCCCCGAGCCGGCCCGTACCCGCGCGGCCCGTACCCGCGCGGCCCGTACCCGCGCGGCCCGCTTCCGGGCCGCGCGGGCGGGCCGCGCGGGCGGGTCAGCCGCGGCCCGAGCTCGCCCGGTAGCGCCCCTCCGCGCCCGCCGGGGCCGCAGGCCACACGGACGGCCGGCCGCCGGCGCCGCTCGCACCGCCCCGCGGTATTCGGCCCGCCCGGCCGTCCGCCGCCGTCCGGGCCTCCCGGCGGGCCCGGCGGGTCTCGCGGCGCAGGCTGCGCGCGGTGCTGCTCGGCTCCGAGACCACCCCGTTGCGCTGGTTCCACATCTGCCGGGTGATCAGCACGTCCAGCACGGCCCAGGTGGCCACCACGGTTCCCGCTATGGCGCCGAGCCCCATCGGGAAGGCGAGCCAGGAGCCGGTGAGCATCAGGAAGAAGGTGATCGTCGCCTCCGTGAGCGTGACGGCGACGATCAGCACCGCCCGCACCGCCGACTCCCGCACCGGGTCCGGCAGTCGGCGCCGCCGGGCCGGCTCCTCCTGCCACAGCGACCGCCGTACACCCCCGGCCCCCGCACCCGGCTGAACGCCCCCAAGCGGGCCCGCACCCGCGCCCGTGCCCGCCTCCGCTTCCACTTCCGCTTCCACTTCCGCTTCCGCTTCCGCTTCCGCGCCGGCGTCCCCGTACATCCCCGTCACACCCACGGCTCGCTCCCTCCCCTCCGCACTGCCGGACATGTCTACCCGTCTACCCGGCCGCACCCGGCCGAACGACTCCGCCCGACGAATCCCCTCGAACAGGTAGACGTGCGACGGCGCCGAGAGATTCCCACGAGATTCCCGCAATGCGGACTCCTCCCGCCCCCCGCCCATCGCGGAACGAAGAATTCCAGCCATCCGTCCCATTGCGGGGACCGAGGCCCCACGCAGTGTCATCTGCCACATAACGGGCCGCACTTGACCGGATGTATCGGACAACTCGTGATCTTCGCCAGTGCCTCAGGCCGAAAACGTCCGGACACGCCTTCGAAGCCGCTCCGTGGCAGTAGTAGGCTCACGCCGTTTAAATGACGGAACACCAACCCCGGGCAAAGGGGTTGAGCTGGGGGAGGCTGGGGAGGCCATGCGCTTTCGCGGGAAGTCCATCCGCCGGAAGATCGTGGCGCTGCTGCTCGTGCCGCTCGTCTCCCTCACCGCCCTGTGGGGCTTCGCCACCGTCATCACCGGCCGCGAAGCCGTCCAACTCCTCGACGTCGCCTACGTCATCGACAAGGTCGGCTACCCCATCGAGGACGTCGTCCGCGTCATCCAGAAGGAACGCCGCCAGACCCTCGTCGTGCTCGGCGACCCCCGCGCCTCCACCGCCACCACCGAACTCACCAAGCGCCGCACCGCCACCGACGAGCTCGTGGACAAGATCAGCAAGAGTGCCAAGGACCCCGAGGTCGTCGAGGAGCTCAGCCCCGCCGCCGCCCAGCGCCTGAACTCCATCCTCGACGCCTTCCACGGCATCGGCGCCCTGCGCCGCTCCGTCGACCAGAACACCCTGGACCCCAACCAGGCGCTCGAGCTCTACAGCCGGCTCGTCGACCCCTGCTACGAGTTCCTCCTGAACCTCCACGCCCTCGAGAACGTGGAGATGGACAAGCAGGGCCGCGCCCTCGTCGGCATCACCCGCGCCCGCGAAACCCTCTCCCGCGAGGACGCCGTCATCGCCGCGGCCCTCGCCGCCCGCAACGTGAGCGCCACCGACATCCGGCACGTCTCCGACTTCGCCGCCAACCGCACCCTGCTCTACGAGTTCAACCTCGCCATCCTTCCCGGCGCCGACCGCGACCTCTTCGAGCAGTACTGGAACGGCCCCGACACCAAGCCCCTGCGCGACGCGGAGGAACGCTTCCTCACCGCCGGCCCCGGCAAGAACCCCCGCACCCTCACCGCCGCCCAGTGGGACGAGGCCGCGAACAAGGTCCTCGACGAGCTCGCCACCATGGGCACCGCCGCCGGCGACCGCTACCAGAAGCGCGTCGAACCCGTCGCCATGGACGTCCTCCTCCAGGCCGCCGTCGCCGGCATCCTCGGCTTCATCGCGCTCGCCGTCTCCCTCGTGATGTCCGTCCGCATCGGCCGCGACCTCGTCCGGGACCTCTCACGCCTGCGCAAGGAGGCCCACGAGGTCTCCGGCGTCCGCCTGCCCGCCGTCATGCGACGCCTCGCCGCCGGCGAACACGTCGACGTCGAGACCGAAGCCCCCCGCCTGGAGTACGAGAAGGACGAGGTCGGCCAGGTCGGCCAGGCCCTCAACACCCTCCAGCGCGCCGCCGTCGAAGCCGCCGTCAAGCAGGCCGAACTCCGCAAGGGCGTCTCCGAGGTCTTCGTCAACCTCGCCCGCCGCAACCAGGTCCTGCTGCACCGCCAGCTCACCCTGCTCGACACCATGGAGCGCCGCACCGAGGACGCCGAGGAGCTCGCCGACCTCTTCCGCCTCGACCACATGACCACCCGCATGCGCCGCCACGCCGAAGGCCTGGTGATCCTCTCCGGCGCAGCCCCCTCCCGGCAGTGGCGCAGGCCCGTCCAGCTGATGGACGTCGTCCGCGCCGCCGTCGCCGAGGTCGAGGACTACGAGCGCATCGAGGTGCGCCGACTGCCCCGCCTCGGCATCACCGGCCCCGCCGTCGCCGACGTCACCCACCTCGTCGCCGAACTCCTCGAGAACGCCACCGTCTTCTCGCCCCCGCACACCGCCGTCCAGGTCCACGGCGAGCGCGTCGCCAACGGATTCACCCTCGAAATCCACGACCGCGGACTCGGCATGAACCCCGAGGCCCTCCTCGACGCGAACCTCCGCCTCGCCGAGACGCCCGAGTTCGAGCTCTCCGACACCGACCGCCTCGGACTCTTCGTCGTCAGCCGCCTCGCCCAGCGCCACGGCATCAAGGTCGTCCTCCAGCCCAGCCCGTACGGAGGCACCACCGCCGTGGTGTTCCTGCCGGCCGCCCTGCTCACCGAGGCCCCCGAAACCCACGGCGCCGGCGCCCGCGCCGCCGACGGCGGCAAGCACGGCAGAAACGTCACCGCCGGCCGGCGCCCCGCCCACACCGCCTCCGCCGCCGTGCACCGCAGCCCCGCCGGCAAGTCCCTGCCCGCCGGCGGCGGCCTGCGCGGCCCGGTCGAACTCGAGGCACCGCTCGGCCCCCTCGGCTCCCTGGGCCTCGACGGCCTGGACGAACCCACCACCCTGGACGAGCTCGGCACCGGCATCGCAGGCCTCACCGGCGTCGGCGGCCGCCCCGCCATGGCCACGCTCGACGACGAGACCCCGCCCCACGGCACCCCGCGCAGCGCCTTGCTGGGGCTGCGCCCCGCCGACCTGTCGCACCCCGAGCGCAAGGGCACCCGGGACCGCGACCGGGAGCCGCTGGCCCCGACCGGCCCCATCCGCCTGGAGAGCCACCGCGCCGACGCGGCGGTCCGCGGCTCCCGCCCCGAGGCCGCCCGCGGCTCCGGGCCCGTCCCGCTGCCGCGCCGCCGGCCCACCCCGACGCTGGTCGCCGAGCACGGCCGCCGGGTGGAGCCCCGCCCCGTCTCGGTGGTCCCGCAGCCGGCGCCCGAGCCCGCGGCGGACCCCCGGCCGGTCGCCACCGGCCCCGGGGGGCTGCCCAAGCGCGTCCGCCAGGCCAGCCTGGCGCCCCAGCTGAAGGCCACCCCGGCCAAGGCGCAGGCCGAAGCCGCCCCGGACCCGGTGACCGAGCGCGACGCCGAGGACGTACGGCTGCGCATGTCCGCGCTCCAGCGGGGCTGGACGGCGGGCCGCAAGCAGCAGGACCGGCAGGACCGGCAGGAGCAGCAGCAGGCAGACCAGGCTCAGCAGCCCGACCAGGCGCAGAAGCCACAGCACGCACAGCAGTCCGAGCCCGCGGCGGGCACCAGCGCCGCCCCGGGTCCCGCGAGCGGGAACGAGAACGAGGGGGACGGTCGATGACCGCACCGCAGACCGGCAACGACACCCGGAGCCGCGGCTCCGGCCAGCTCAACTGGCTCCTCGACGAGCTCGTCGACCGGGTCGGCAGCATCCGCAAGGCGGTGGTCCTCTCCGGCGACGGCCTGCCCACCGGCAGCTCCAAGGACCTCACCCGCGAGGACAGCGAGCACCTGGCCGCCGTGGCCTCCGGCTTCCACAGCCTGGCCAAGGGCGTCGGCCGCCACTTCGACTCCGGCAGCGTCCGCCAGACCGTGGTCGAGCTCGACGAGGCCTTTCTCTTCGTGATGGCCGCCGGCGACGGCAGCTGCCTGGCCGTGCTGTCCGACGCCGATTCCGACGTCGGCCAGGTCGCGTACGAGATGACCTTGATGGTCAAGCGGGTGGGCGACCACCTGTCGACCGCGCCGCGCTCCGGGCCAGCCGGAGGGTGAGTCGTACCGCATGAGCGAATCAGGCCAGGAGCTCCAGGACACCCAGGACAGCCAAGACGGCCAGGACGGCCAGGACGGCCAGGCGGGCCAGCACGAGCCGCAGCCCGCGCACCCGCACTGGTTCGACGACGAGGCGGGTCCCGTCGTACGCCCGTACGCCATGACCCGCGGCCGGACCAGCCACGCCGGCCGGCACCGGCTCGACCTGATCGCACTCGTCGTCGCCGAGCCGGCGGCCGACGACCCGGTCTGGGACATGACCCTGTCCCCGGAACACGCCCACATCCTCGACCTGTGCCGCCGGCGGGCGCAGTCGGTCGCCGAGCTGGCGGCCGAACTCGACCTCGCGGTCGGGGTCGTACGGGTCCTGATCGGGGACCTGGCGGATGAGGAACTGGTCCATGTGACCCGGCCGGTGCCGCCGGCCGAACTGCCCGATGAATCCATTCTGCGTGAGGTGATCGATGGCCTTCGGGCGCTCTAGCCGCACCGGTGCCATGCACGCCGTGTCGCCGGTCGAGCCGCTTACCCTGAAGATCCTCGTCGCGGGAGGCTTCGGGGTGGGCAAGACCACCCTGGTCGGCGCAGTGAGCGAGATCAGACCGCTGCGGACCGAGGAATCGCTCTCCGAGCCCGGCATCGGCATCGACGACACCGGGGGAGTCGAGGGCAAGAGCACCACCACCGTGGCCATGGACTTCGGGCGCATCACCCTGCGCGAGGACCTGGTGCTGTACCTCTTCGGCACCCCGGGGCAGGACCGCTTCTGGTTCCTCTGGGACGAGCTGGCGCAGGGCGCCCTCGGCGCCGTGGTCCTCGCCGACACCCGCCGGCTGGCCGACTGCTTCGCCGCCGTCGACTACTTCGAGCGCCGCGAGATCCCCTTCGTGGTCGCCGTGAACTGCTTCGACGGGGCCGAACGCCACCCCGTGGTGACCGTACGGGAGGCACTCGACCTCGACGCCGAGGTGCCGGTGCTGCTGTGCGACGCGCGCGACCGGGAATCGGTCAAGGACGTCCTGGTGGGGGTCGTCGAGCACGCGATGTCCCTGGCCCGCGCCCGCCGGCAGACCCTGACGGCGGGGACGTGAACCGGGCGTGACGGGAGGCGGCCCGTACCCCCGCCGACTGGGGTACGGGCCGCGGCTCTCATGGGGGGATCCAGGGCCTCGGTCGCGGCGTCGGGCGCGGCGCGAGACTGTGGAGCGAGTGTGAACCTGCGGCCGGGGGCCGTCAAGCGTTCGCACAACAGCACTTGTTCAGGGCCGGCTGCCCGTCGGCTTCGGTTGCGGAAGCGTCACCGTTGGCGCCTGTTGCCGCAGTTGCCGCAGTTGCCGCAGCTGGCGCTGCTCACCGCACGGCGACCACCGCCGAGCCGTGTCCGAACAGCCCCTGGTTCGCGGTGATCCCGGCCCGCGCCCCCGGTACCTGCCGCGCTCCGGCCGTACCCCGCAACTGCCAGGCCAGCTCGCACACCTGCGCGATCGCCTGGGCCGGTACCGCCTCCCCGAAGGAGGCCAGCCCGCCGCTGGTGTTCACCGGGATCCGCCCGCCGAGCGCGGTCGCCCCGTCCCGTACGAGCTTGGCCCCCTCGCCGGCGCCGCACAGGCCGATGTCCTCGTACCACTCCAGCTCCAGCGCGGTCGACAGGTCGTACACCTCGGCCAGCGAGAGGTCCTCCGGGCCGAGGCCGGCCTCCTCGTACGCGGCCCGGGCGATGGAGGCCCGGAAGGAGGCTGCCTGGAGCGGGCCTGGCGGCCGGGCCGGTCCGGGCTCCGCCGTGACGCCCGTCAGCGAGTCGGTGGCGATGTCCGGGAGGTCGAGCACCGTACGCGGATACGTCGGCGTCACCGTCGACACCGCCCGGATCCGCACCGGGTCCGCCACCCCGCGCGAGCGCGCGAAATCCATGCTGCTCAGCACCAGCGCAGCCCCTCCGTCCGAGGTGGCGCAGATGTCGAGCAGACGCAGCGGATCCGCCACCACCGCCGACGCCGCGACGTCCTCCGCGGTCACCGCCGACCGGTAGCGGGCCAGCGGGTTCAGCGCGCCGGCCGCCGCGTTCTTCACCTTGACCAGCGCGAAGTCCTCCGGTGTGTCCCCGTGCACGGCCATCCGCCGACGCGCGTACAGCGCGAAGTACGCCGGGTTCGTCGCCCCCAGCACCCGGAACCGCAGCCAGTCCGGATCGTCCGGCCGGTCCCCGCCCGCCGGGGCGAAGAACCCCTTGGGCGCGGCGTCCGCACCGACCACCAGCACGACGTCGGCCAGCCCCGCCAGGATCTGCGCGCGGGCCGCCCCGATCGCCTGGGCTCCGGAGGCGCAGGCCGCGTACACGCTGGTCACCCGCGCGCCCTGCCAGCCGAGGGCCTGGGCGAAGGTCGCGCCGGCTACGTAGCCCGGGTACCCCGAGCGCACGGTGTCCGCGCCGACCACGGACTGTACGTCGGTCCAGTCCAGCCCGGCGTCGGCGAGCGCGGCCTTGGCGGCCGCCCGCCCGTACGCGACGAAACTGCGGCCCCACTTGCCCCAGGGGTGCATGCCGGCTCCCAGGACGGCGATGTCGGTGCTCATGACCGGCCTCCGGTGGGGGTGGGGGATTCTGCAACATCCGCATCCGCAGGTCCTACCGGGCGGAAGTGCCATGTGGTCCATGTGGTGTCGGCCGTCTCGTTGAGTACCCCGCCCACCACCTCGACCTCCATCCCGACGGCGAGATCGGCCACGGTGATCCCGGGCGCCGCCTGCCCGAGCACCACCATCCCCTCCGCCGGGAGCTCCACCGCGACCAGGGTGTACGGCTCCCACGGTGCGTCCGGATCCGACACGTACGGCGCGGGCGGCCGGTACCGCCCGTCGGTGTACGACCACACCCGGCCGCGGGGGGACAGTGGAACCTCCTCCAGGAGGCCGTCGCCGGGGCAGTGGGGGTTGCGGCAGTACGCGTCCTCGCGGGGGAAGAACACCGCGGCGCAGGCGGAGCAACGGGTGCCGAGGAGGCGGAAGCCGCCCTCGGCGCTGCCTGCGGCTGCGGTCGCGCCTGCGCCTGCGGCTGTGCCTTCGGTTTCGGTTTCGGTGAACCACCCGCTCACGACGGGTGTACGTGTGCGTTCCAAGGCCCCTCCCGAGTGCTTCTGACGATCCGTCAGAAGTTTGCCTTGCGGGAGGGGCCGTGGGTAGGGCTCAGGGGCGGGTGGATCCCACAGCCACCGGGAAGTCGAAGTACGTGTCGGGGAACGCCTCCGGCTTGTACGTGAAGTGCCACCACTCCTCGGGCAGGTTCACGAACCCCTCCGCCCCCAGCACCCGCACCAGCAACTGCCGATTCGCCCGCGCCGCACCCGTGATCCGCGGATCGTCCGTGTGCGAGAGCGGATCGAACCGGTCGAAGGCCGTCCCCATGTCGACGGAACGCCGAAACGGCGGCCGCACCAGCGTCACGTCCACCGTGCTGCCGCGGCTGTGACCGGACTTCTCCGCGATGTACCCCTCCGGAATCAGCCGTGCCTTGTCGACGTCCGGATAGAACTCCGCCTTCGTCCGCTGGTCGTTCTCGTCCGCAGCCCACCGCACGAACCGGTCCACGGCACGCTGCGGCCGGTAGCAGTCGTACACCAGCAGCGAATACCCGCGCCGCAGCAGCACCCGCTGCGCCCGCCGCAACGCCTCGGCCGCGGGCCGGGCCAGCAGGCAGACGGGCTCCTCGTACCCGTCCACGACCCCGCCCGTGAAGTTGTGCTCGCCTGCGTACCGGATGTCCTGCCCGATGCTCGGATCCACATCTGCCAGAGCCGTGAACCCGGGCGCCGCCGACCCGCCCAGCAGCAGCGCCGCACACCCTGCAACCACCGTCATCCGCATGCCCCTCGGCATACCATCGCGGCATGCCGGCACACGTGAGGGACTCGCACTGCTCCACCTGCGGAGCACTGTTCGACACCACCGACTGGCCCCGTACGTGCGGCTCCTGCGGCGCGGTCACCTACCGCAACCCGCTCCCGGTCGCCGTCACCCTGCTCCCCGTCGAGGACGGGGCCGGCACCGGACTCGTGGTGATCACCCGCACCATCGAACCGGCCCTGGGGGGAATCGCCCTGCCGGGCGGCTTCATGGACTTCGGTGAGGACTGGCGGGAGGCGGTCGTACGGGAGCTGCGCGAGGAGACGGGCATCCACGCCCCGGCGGCCGAGGTCACCCTGGCCGACGCGATGAGCTCCCCCGCGGGCCACCTGCTCCTCTTCGGCCTCCTGCCGACGCGCCCGCTGGCCGCCCTTCCCCCGTCGGCCGCCACGGACGAAACCACGGGCTGGCACGTCCTGCACGGCCCGGCAGAACTCGCCTTCCCCCTGCACACGAGGGCTGTGGCGGGGTGGTTCGCGGGGTTGTACGGGTGAGCGGCGGGGGCGGTTTGCTGGGCGGTGCCTCGTAGGGGCGGGGTCACGGTGGGGCGGGGTCGGAGGGTGTCCGGGGGCTTCCCGGCCGCCCATTGTCCTTTCGGTTCGCGCCGGCTCGTCAAGGGCGCTCCCTACGGTCCCGTCGCTACGCGATGGCCTTCGGCCACCCTTGACGAGCCGACACGAACCGAAATGCCAAAGAGCTGCCGGGAAGCCCCCGAAGGATGGCCAGGGGGTCAAGTCCAGCCTCCACTCCCGTCAGAGAACGTTTTCAGCGTTGCCGCTCCAGGGTGAGGACGGCTTTGGTGATGACGGTCATGCGGTGGGGGCTGATGCGGGATCTGCGGAAGATCTGCCAGGACTTCAGTCGTGCCATGCCGCGTTCGACCGGTGCCCTCGCCGCGGCCAGGGCCCGCTTGACGGTGCGGCCCGGCAGCGCGGGCGAGATCCACGGCACCTCACCGGCGGGATCGGTGACGACCTGGACGTTCACGCCGTGCCGGCGGTGCTTGGCCGAGTAGTCGGCCCGGCTGTCGCCGACGCGATCGCACTCGGCGAGGGTCCCGTCCAGCAGGACGAACTCCGGATCATGCTCGCGTAGAGCCTTGAGCAGGCCAGGAGCCCGTTCGGCCAGCAGGCCGGTCACGGCGGTGACATACGCGTGGGCGGTGCCGACCGATATCCCGAAGCCGGCTTCCGCGATCGAGCGCCCGCTGGTGCGGCGGGAGGCTGCACCCGCGGTCACCCTCACGGGTGACGATGAGCATCGTGACCCACTCGACCAGGGCATGCGGGAGGTCGAGTGCGGCAGGATAGGGAACCAACTGGGATCTTGCGCCGAAGGGTTGAGACTTCGAACACCTCCCCAACAGCACGGGAGCCTTGTACGTTGCGGTCCACACCTCGGTCTCGCCGGCCTCACCCGATCAGTGGCCTGGTTGAAAACGTTCACTGATGGGCCGGTAGCGGGCGAGGTGGTCCAGGCGGCCTGTGAAGTCGAGCTGGCCGAGGAGGCTTTTGCCGTTGGCGCTGGCGTGCGCGGAGTCCCGGAACGCGACCCATTCGTGGACGGCGAACGCCTCGGCGCTGGCTGCGCCATCGAGTCCAGGGCCTCGTCGGTAATGGTGGACACCGTCTGCTTGGACGTCTCCATCCCGTAGACCTCGGCGAGGTGGGCCGACGACCTCCCCGGAGGTGAGGCCCTTCGCGGTCAGCGGCAGGACCATCTCCTCCAGGCCGCCGGTCCTGCGTGTCTTCGGCAGCAGCGCAGGCCGGAAGGTGCCCAGACCGTCCCGGGGCACCTGCACCGTCATGGTCCTGACCTCCGGCGTCACCTTCTTCGGCCGGCAGCCGTTGCGGGCCTTTCCCCCTGACCGGGAGCCACGGTCTCCCGTGCGGCCGGCCGCCCCGGACAGATGCAGGTCCATCCCAGCCTCCAGCGCGGCCTGCATCAGGTGTCCCTTCAGAGCGGGTGTCCACCTGATTCATGGCACTTCCGGCGATGAGTCTCGGCCAAAGCTGCGGCGGGTTGGGTGGGCTGGATGGAGTGGTGGTTTATGGATGTGGCTTGTCCCGTGCGGGGCGTAGGTGTGGGTGTGTATTTGAGCCATGGTCGAACACCTTTGCAGAATGAGATGTTCCGGGGTTAGCGTTCGATTCGCCTCGGGGGGAGGCCTCGCACAACGTCTCCTCCCTCCGTCATGCCCTCACGCAGGGCCAACGAGCAGGGGAAGGGGGAAACCGATGCGGACGGAGGTGACGGGTTCAACTACGCCAAGCTGGAGCTGTGGAAGGCCATCTCTTCCGCTCCAAGGGGACCCGGACGAACTACTGCGGGTGGGTTGACTACGGCGATCCGAACGACGCGGGTAACTACTACTTCGCGCTGACGGACGTGTCCAGCGGCACGTTCATCTCTGACGAATACGTGTCCACCGGGACCCTCTCCTGTCCACTGTCCCAGAACCAAAGCCATCCCACTGGCGGTGGGATGGCGGATTGTGCGTTCCTCCATGCCTCTTGTTTTTGATCGCGTTTCGTTTCGGTACGGCCGGAAGACATCCGTTTTTGATGATCTCAGTCTCCGGATTGATGCGCGGGCAACGGTCCTCCTCGGCCCGAACGGAGCTGGCAAGTCCACACTGATGGCCATCGCCGCCTCCCACCTGCGCCCCTCCTCCGGGTCGGTCACCTTCGGCGGAGGCACCGCAAAGGGCCGCCACTTGGTCGCCTACCGCAAACGCGTGGCCTGGATCCCCCAGCAGATCACCCCCATGCCCGGGCTGACCGTACGCGAACAGGTCGCCTACGCCGGATGGCTCAAGGGCATGCCGAAAGATTTGGCGTGGAAAGCGTCCGAGGACGCGCTGCGCCGTGTCGACCTCACCCGCCTCGCGGAGCGCAAAAGCCACCAGGTGTCCGGCGGGCAGCTCCGCCGCATGGGAATCGCGGGGGCACTGACCCACCGCAGTGAACTGATCTTGATGGACGAGCCAACCGCCGGCCTCGACCCCACGCAGCGCCTGGTGTTCCGTGAGCTCGTTGACGACCTCGCCGACAGCGTGCAGGTGATCGTCTCCACGCACCAAACCGAAGATCTCGCCGACCTGTATACGCACGTGGCCGTCCTCGCCCACGGCAAGATCTGCTTCCAGGGCAGCCCAGCCGACTTCCACGCCCTGGCCCCGGCCGCCACACGCGGACGCGAGCAGGCCGAAGCCGCCTACATGATGCTCGTCGGACGGGAGATCTGACCGATGCGTATCGCCACTCTCCTGCGGTCCTCCTCCGCCGGACTCATGCTCGTCTTCCTCGCCGGCTACGTCCTGCTGCTCCTGTCGGAGCCGATCACCACGGGCACCGTCCCCGGTTACGGGCCGTCCGTCCTGGGCAACGCCTCCTACGCGATCCCCTTCGCCGCGGCCGCGTGCGCGGCGAGCGGAGCGTGGGAAAGCGCACGCCTGCGCCGGGGCAACGTCTTCGGGCAGACTCCTTCTCGCAGCCGGCTCGCCATCGCGCTGCCGCTGCTGGTCCCAGTCTGGGGGATGGGCGTCGCCGGCATGCTCATCGCGGTCGGTGTCGCGGTCTCCGGTGTGGGGACCCTTCCTTCCTTCTCACACCTGGGCATGTTCGTGGTGTACGCGCTGCTGATGGCGGCCGTCACGCTGGCCGGATACCTCCTGGGTGGCCGTCTTCCGCACCTTGCTGCCGCACCGGTGGCGATGGTCGCCGGGTTCTGCCTGACCGCGTTCCCCGGATCCTGGGACACCCCGTGGCCCCGCCACCTGGTCGCCGGCGCCTACGACAGCTGCTGCTCGGTCGGATCGGTCATCGACCCTGTGGCCATATGGGCGCCGATCCTGTTCACCAGCGGGATCATCACCGCATGCCTCCTCGCGATTGCCCAGGCCAGCCGGTGGAAGCCTCTGGCCGCCCTGATCGCCGCGTCCGTGGCCTCGGTGTCCCTGGTCGTGCATATGGGCTATGCCCCGGTCACCGACCGGAACCCCGACGCTCTTGTCTGCGACACCGCCGGCGTCCCGGAGGTGTGCCTGTGGCCCGAGACCCCGGGACGTACCCGGATCACGGCGACCACCCGCACCTACAGCGGCCGCCTGAAGGACGCCGGGCTTCCCGTGCTCGCCTCCCTCACCCAAAACCGCGACCTCGAGCCCGGACAAGCTCGCTTCGGAGGCAAAGGCCAGCTCCGCGAGCAGGACGTCGCCGCCAACCTCACCAACACCCTCCTGCCCCCCGTTCCCGAATGCGCCCGAAACAGCCACAAGTACCCGGCGTTCCCCGCCCGGGGACCGCTCACGGCATGGCTGACCGCCATTGCCACCCAAGCTCCCCCGGCGCCGGTCCAGGGCAGCGTCTCCCACGACGACGCGAAAATCGCCCAGAGGGTCCTCACACTGCCCTCCGACCGTCAGCACGCCTGGTACGAAACGAACCGGGCCGCACTCACCGGCTGCGACCAGAAGCCGGCCCTGAGCCCTGAAGGAGCAGGCCAGTGAACTGGTGGGCCGCATCCCGCAACGTCCCCACCCTCGCCGCAATCACCGCTGGGACGGCCGGCGCAGGCCTGGCATTCGGACAGAGCCGCCTTCCCGTACCGGCGATGGTCGGCGGGGCCGGACACTTCCTTCTCGCCGCGCTGATCACCGTCATCCCCGCCGTGACATGGCTCGCCTTCACCGGCCGCGCCCGGGACGCCACTGAAACAGTCGCCGTGCGGGCCGTCCACCGCTTCGATACCTCCCTCGCCGCCGCCTGCGCAATCCTCGCCCTGAGCATGGCCGTCCTCGGACACTTCGCGGGCGCCGACGCCGTGGCCTTGGCCATCGGCCGGAATACCGCCTTCTACCTGGGCCTAGCGCTCATCCTCAACCCCCTTACCGGCGCCCGGATCGCAGCCCCAATCCTTACCGCTGTACCCCTGGTCCTCGCCGTCGGAGGATGGAAGAGCGGCGGCCGCGGAGCGCAGCCGTGGGCTGTCGCCCTGCACGCCGCAACCAGCACGCCCGCCTTCTTGGCGGGCGTCGCGGTCCTGGTTGCCGGGGCAACGTTCAGCAGTCTCAAGCCGCCGCACGGCGCCCTTTAAGAGACCGACCTACTGACCACACAACCAACAAGATGGGCCGCCCCACTCAACCTGGGGCGGCCCGTCCGCACTCTACGGACCTCGCAGGCGGTTGGCGATCGGGCTATTCCCACGGCCACCGCACCCCTGCCGCGGCCCTGCAGGCCCCGCAGCCCCGCGGCTTCAGCGGCTACCCCCTCACCCTCGATGAGCAGCGCGTCATCTACCGCCGCTGCACCGGCGCTGGCGTTCTGCCGCACGAGGCGTTCATCGGTCTGGCGGCCCTCCTCCATGCGGTTCGTTGTCGTGCGTGTAGGCGTGTGAGGAGGCGGCCCGGATACGGAAGGCCGGCCGCTCGGAGGCGGCCAGCCGGGCGGCAGTTCCGCAGCGTCCCCGGAGCCGATGGGCCCAACCCGCACCAGACGTCGACGAAATGGCTGGTGGGAGCGGGGAGACGCCCCAGATCGCTACGCGCTCCTCTTTTCTCGGCGGCCCACGACCGTCCGGGGCTGGTAGCGCGACGGATCGCTACGTGGTCCCTCACGTCTCGGCGTCCGGCGGCCGTCTGGGGCTGAGACGTGGAGAGACCTAGGATCGGCGGCATGGGGGACGTGTTCGAGTCCGGTGAAGAACTCGCCGGGGCCGGTATCGGATCGACGGGCTGCTCGGTAGCGGCGGGATGGTCCAGGTGTACCGGGCGTACGACCGCAGTCTGTCGCGGCGTCGGGACGGTGCTGAGGGGCACGCCCATTTTGGAAGCCCGCAGTTGGCTGGAGGGTCCAGGACTGATCCAAGTCCGGACAGGTCGAAGGCCACACCTACACGGAGGACAGCTAAGCCATGACGCGTGCCCTGGTACTGATCGATCTGATGCCCCGTATCGTCGCGTTGCCGCTTGCCCCGTACTCGGGGGAGGAGGTGCTGGAGCGCAGTCGCGGATTGGCGAAGGCGTTCCGCGCCGCAGGTGAGCTGGTGGTCGTGGTCCGGGTGGAGCGCCCGGACGTCGAAGAGCAGCCTCCGGGCAGCGGCTTCTCCCCGGGCCTGGTCGAGGACGGCGACGTCCAGGTGGTCAAGCGCGCCATCGGCGCCTTCCACGGGACCGGGCTCGACGACCGGCTGCGCGAGCGCGGTGTGGGCACGGTGGTCGTGGCCGGCCTGGTGACCACCATGGGCGTCGAGTCGACGGCCCGGGCCGCGAGTGACCACGGCTACGCGGTCGAGTTTGTCTCCGACGCAATGTCAGGTTTCGCCGCGGATGAGCACCAGTTCGCGGTGGACCGGGTCTTCCCCCGCTTCGGCAAGGTGCGGTCGACCGCGGACTATCGCTGAACGCCTGCTCACCCGTACAGGGCTTCGCCCTTGGCGGTTCTGGCGTAGAGCACGATGCGCCCTGTGCGGTGAGCCGCGACGAGACCGGCTCGGGCGAGTTTGTGCAGCTGCGTCGACACGCCACCAGGGGCAAGCCCCGTGCGGTTGGCGAGCTCCTGGGTACTGGCCGGGGTCTTCAGGAGACCGAGGAGCAAGGCGCGCGTGGCGCCGAGCGCGGGGGCCAGGTCGGCGGTGTCGGAGGGTGACTCCCACAGGGCGCCGACTCCGCGCACGGGGTAGCGGATGACGGGCACCCACGGCTCCGACGTCTTGACGTAGAGCCGTGGCCACGCGAACGCCGACGGCACCAGCACCAGACCGCGTCCGTCCAGCGAGCGCCGGGAGGGGCTCGCCGTCCGGTTGGAGATCACGAGGGTTCCGGCGTCCTGGTCGAAGGCCAGGTCGGGGTGGATGTCGGCGAACATCGCGGCTGGTCCGCGCTCGGTCAGGGAGCGCGCGCGGTAGTGGATGTCGGACTCCAGCAGGGAGCGGATCCGCGGCCAGGCCGGGGCCAGGGCCCGGTGCCAGTAGCCGCGCAGCTCGGCGACGACCGCTTCCATTTCACGCCGGGGCGCACGCAGCATCGGCGCCAGGCCGTCGGGCAGCCGGTCACCGAACACAGCCGCCAAGTCACGGCGGATGACGGTGGCAGGGGTGCGTCGTACCTCGTCGAGCTCGTCGTCGAGGTCGGTCAGCGGCGAGAGCGGGGTCGGCGCCAGGAATCCGGGAAGGTGGTGCCGAGGTCCGGCGGTGAGGTCACGCGCCGCAGCCGAGCCAGGGCGGGTCAGGAGTGGATCACGGCGGTGTTCCGACAGCCACGGCATGTGGATCACATGACCGGCCGGCTGGGTCAGCGACCGGAGGGACGCCAGCAGCTCCCAGGACGGCGAGATGGCCCAGCGGAGCTGGCCGAGGTCAGCGGTGCCCAGGGAGAGGGTGAGCGTCACGAGGATTCACTCTAGCGGGAATCGATTGAGGGGCGTGGCCCGGTTCCCGCACGCTGCCTGCCATGACTGAGAGCACGATTGAGACTGAGATCGCGACGCGGCCAGCAGGCGCTCGCAGGGACCGCATCCGGTATCTCACCGCCTCCGGCGTGGCGTTGTGGGGCGCCCAGATCGGCCAGGTCGCCGTGCCGTTGACGGCCGTCACCGTGCTGCATGCGGGTGCGGCCGGGACGTCGCTGCTGAAGACCGCGTTGACGTTGCCCTTCGTGGTACTCGGGCTGCCCGTCGGGGCATGGCTGGACCGGGTGCGACGCCGCCCGGTCATGATCGGTGCGGATCTGGTACGGGCAGGTGCACTGATCACCGTCCCTGTCGCCGCGTGGTTCGGGCACTTGACGATGGCTCACCTGGTGGCCGTGGTCCTGGTTCAGGGGGTGGCGACCGTCTTCTTCGACCTGGCCACCCAGAGCTTCGTGAAGGATCTGGTACCCGGCCCCCTGCTCCCGCGCACCAATGCGCGTCTTGCGACCATCGGCCAGGCGGCGCTGATCGCGGGACCACCGTTGGCGGGATGGCTGGCAGGCCTGCTGACGGCGCCCGCGGTACTGCTGGCCATGGCCGGAGGATACCTGTGGTCCGCGGTGTGGCTGTCCGCACTCACCGCTCGCGAGGGTACGAGGGATGACGCGCCTCGGCAGCGCCTTCTTCGCGAGATCGGCGAGGGCGTCGCGTTCGTCGCCCGTCAGCCCGTGCTGCGCACGGTGGTGCTCGCCGGATCCGTCGTCAACATCGGCATCGCGGGCATCATGACCTTGCTCCCGGTGCTGGCCCTGACAGAGCTCGGATGGAGCCAAGGGCACCTCGGGATGTTCCTCGGCGCCGGCGGTGTCGGCGGCCTCCTCGGCGCCGTGTCAGCCGTCAGGCTGGCCGACAGGCTCGGTGCGGGCCGAGCGGTCCTGCTCGTCGGTGTCGCGGTCGCGCCGCTGGCCGTCGCGCTGCCTCTGCTCGACCGACCCGTGCCCACCCCCCTTGCCGCCGCCGGGTGGGCGCTGGTCATGCTCAAGGTCGGCTTCGACTCCGTCGTGATGCTGACGTTCCGCCAGCAGGTCACGCCCGCGGCCCTCATGGCCAGGGTCAACGGCACGATGCGCGTCCTCTTCACCGGCGCCGTGGCACTCGGCGCCGCGTCAGCCGGCGCCCTGGCCGAGATGGTCGGCCTCCGCTGGGCCCTGGGCGTCTCGGCCGCCTGCCTGGCCTGTGTCTGGATCCCGATCGCGCTGTCGCCGGTTCGACGCCTGACTGCCCTGGGCGACGGACCAGTCGATCTCTTGTAGATCCATTACCGCCGCTCGTGGCGCCGCCCGTCACCGCTTCCACGCGAACAGCGATGACCCCGCCGAGCAACGGGCCTGGCGCCGACTGACGGCACGCCACGGAGACCGGCTCAGCGAAATCATGGCCTCGCACGGTGGCCCACGCCAGAACTGGTCGGCGAGGACGCTGCCCGCGCCGCCTGGCTGATCGCCCAGCACGCCGACCAACAGCTCGACGTCCAGCGGCGTGAACTCCGACTGATGGAGCAGTCGGCCAGCCCCCGCGAGGCGGCCTTCCTGCGCGACCGCACATTCGTCAACGAGGGCCGCAAGCAGATCTACGGCACCCAGATCGCGGGCATGAAGGACGGGGCACCGATTCCGTGGCCCTGCGAAGAGCCGGAGCGCATGGACGAACCCCGCGCCGAGGTAGGCGTCCCACCCTTCAACGAGTACGTTGCCAAGTTCTCCCCCCCAGACACCCGAAGGACGCCGATAAACCCGCAGTTACGTATAGCCGTAGGGCGCCTACCAGCCCCAGACGGCCGCCGGACGCTGAGACGTGAGCGACCACGTAGCGATTTGCCGCGCCTACCAGCCCTGGACGGCGGCCGGACGCCGAGAAATGAGGAGCGCGTAGCGATTTGGGGCGCTCCCCGCTCCTGGCAGCCATCTCGCTGATGTCTGGTGCAGGTTGGAGCCCTTCGGCTGCGGAGAGGGCCATTTTGAGCCCTGGAAGGAAGGATTCTGCACCTGGGGCGGGAGAGCCGCGTCTCTGACGGGGGATGAGGCTGGACTTGACCCCCTGGCCATCCTTCGGGGGCTTCCCGGCAGCTCTTTGGCATTTCGGTTCGTGTCGGCTTGTCAAGGGTCGCCGAAGGC
>NZ_JBEZVK010000035.1:0-79620 GCF_040636955.1 Streptomyces sp. NPDC032472 | reverse complement strand
GACGGGGCGGCGCCGGGGGGGGGGAACAACTCGGGCGGGGGGTCGCCGGCCGGCCACCCGCCCACCCAGCCACCCAGCCACCCGCGTCGCCTACGGCCGATCCACCGACAGCACCCGCTCGAACACCCCCCCGCACCCCCGGATCCCGGTCCAGCACCCCGAACGCCACCCGTTCGAAGACCCCGGCGAAGCGCCCGGCCAGGAGCCCGCGGAAGGCCTCCGCCACCTCCTCCGGATCGTTGCGGAACACCCCGCACCCCCACGCGCCCAGCACCAGCCGCGGGTAGCCGTGCAGCGCGGCCGTCTCCAGTACGCGCTCCGCGCGCCGGGCCAGGGCGGCCGGGATCTCCGCGGTGCGCTCGGGCTCCTGGCGGCGGATCGTTCCGGCGTTCGGGGCCGGGGAGGTGAGGAAGCCGACGCGGAACGGGACGTCCAGCAGGTCGCCGCGGTCATCGCGGAAAACGGGCACGCCGGGCGAGTGAATCACCCGGTCGGTGTAGAACGTGCTGCGTTCCGCGCGGTGGGTCTCGTAGTACTCGGGAGCCAGCAGCAGCGTCTCGTACAGGGCCGATGCGCGGCACAGCGCCTCCTCCTGCGCCTTGGCCCCGCGAAGGTAGCCGCCGCCGGGATTCCGGGCCGAGGCGAAGTTGAGCACCGCCACGCCGCCCGGTTCCGGGACGTCGGCGGCGAGCCTACGGGCTGCGACCGTGCTGCTCTCTCCCGTGACCTCGATGGCCGTCCGGCGGTATCCGGCCACCAGTGGCTCGTCTGGAATGACACGATTCGGCCCATATATCCTGGTTCCGGCCTTGGCCTCCGCCAAGGCGGCGGCGAGGGAGACATGCCGCCCCGACCGTGTCCGGTATCCACCGGTCGCCACGATGTTCGCGTTCTCCCGCGCGATCTCGCGCAATCTGCTGCTCACGGCATCATCGTCTGCAGCTCCGGGTGTGCGCGTCCACGCGTTTTCCGTACTCCGATCGGAACAACGCGAAAAAAATGCGGCTCGATTCGACTCTTCGGCACCCGACAAGGACGGGTAGGCATGGTCAAGTCACCGCCCAGGACAGGAGATCCGGCCATGCTGCCTCAGGATTCATCCGCCCCACCCGCATCCCGTTCCCCAGGCGACTCGTCCACGATCACCGAAGCCACCGCCGAGGAGCTGGTCCACGGCATCTGTTTCAAGACAGGCCCGCCCCGCACGCTCGGTGCCGAGCTCGAATGGCTCGTGCTGGATGCCGAGCGGCCCGGTGAGCCGCTCCCGCCCGAACGGCTCACCGCCGCGCACGACGCGGCCCGCGCCCTCCCGCTGAACTCCCGCTTCAGCATCGAACCCGGCGGGCAGCTGGAACTCAGCTCGGCCCCCGCCGCCTCCCTCTCCGCCTGCCTGGACGGCCTGCGGGCCGACCTGGCCGCCGTACGAGGCGCACTGCGCTCCCAGGGCCTCGTCCTGCACGGCACCGGCCTGGACCGGCGCCTGGACCGGCGCTGCCCTCCGCGCCGCCTGCTCTCCAGCCCGCGCTACGACGCGATGGAGACCTACCTCGACCGCTTCGGCCCCGCCGGCCGGGCCATGATGTGCTCCACCGCCTCCGTGCAGGTCTGCGTGGACGCCGGGTACGAGGAGCCGGGCCCGCTGGGATACGGCCGGCGCTGGCGGCTGGCCCACCTCCTGGGCGCCGTGTTCGTGGCGGCCTTCGCCAACTCCCCCGCCCGCGAGGGCCCGTACGCCGGATGGCGGTGCGCCCGCCAGGGAATCTGGGGCGACCTCGACTCCCGGCGCGCGCTCGCCCCGGCGCTGGACGCCGACCCGCGCACCGCCTGGACCCGGCACGCGCTCGACACCGAGGTGATGTGCGTACGGTCCTCCCCCGAAGGCCCCGCCGGACCCTCCGATCCCGGCGGCCCGTCCAGTCCCGCCGATCCCGCCGGTCCCTGGTCGGTCCCGCGCGGGCTGACGTTCCGCGACTGGCTGCGCGCCGCCGGCTCCGCCGGCGATGCCGCCTCGGCCGGCCGGCCGGCCCCGGCCCGCGGTGCGGCTCTGCGGCCGCCCACCGCCGAGGACCTGCAGTACCACCTCACCACCCTCTTCCCCCCGGTACGCCCGCGCGGCCACCTGGAGCTGCGGATGATCGACGCGCAGCCCGGTGACGACGGCTGGCTGGTCCCGGTGGCCGTCGTGCACGCGCTGTTCGACGACCCGGAGGCCGCCGGGACCGGATACCGGGTGGCCAAGGCGCTCGCCGACGCCTACGGGCCCCGGCACGCCCCGTGCAACCCGCTCTGGCAGTCCGCGGCCCGCCACGGCCTGGCCGATCCGGACCTGCGTGCGGCGGCGGCGACCTGCTTCCGGGCCGCGGCCGAGGCGCTGCCCCGGCTCGGCGCGAGCCGGCCCGTGCAGGACGCGGTGGGCGCCTTCACGGAGCGGTTCGTGCTGCGCGGGCGATGTCCCGCCGACGAGGCCGCCGAGAGAGACGACCAGCTGACCGGGACGGGGGCCCACCGATGACCACGGGAACAGAATCCGCAGGGGCCGAGCCCACAGACTCCGCAAGGCCCACAGCGCCCACCCCCGCAGAATCCGTTCTGCACCGCTCCCCCGCCGCCGTCCGCGAGCAGGCCCTGTCCGCCCTGGTCGCCGCGCGGGCGCGCACGGCCGGGCTGACCGACGCGGTCGGCGACCACGATCTGACCGCCCAGCACTCCCCCCTGATGTCGCCGCTGGTCTGGGACCTCGCGCACATCGGCAACATGGAGGAGCTCTGGCTCCTGCGCCACGTGGGCGGCCGCGAGGCCATGCACCCCGAGATCGACCCCCTGTACGACGCCTTCGAGCATCCACGGGCCGAGCGCCCCAAGCTCCCCCTGCTGGGCCCCGCCGAGGCGCGCCGCTACACGGCGGAGGTCCGCGGGCGGGTCTTCGACCTGTTGGAGCGCACCCCGCTGGAGGGCACGGCCCTGCTCGACGCGGGCTACGTGTTCGGGATGATCGCGCAGCACGAGCAGCAGCACGACGAGACGATGCTGATCACGCATCAGCTGCGGAAGGGCGAGGCGGTGCTGACGGCCCCGGACCCGGATCCGCCGCTGGGTCCGCCGCCCGCCGCTGCCGAAGTGCTCGTCCCCGGCGGCCCGTTCACGATGGGCACCTCCGCCGAGCCGTGGTCGTTGGACAACGAGCGCCCGGCGCACGTCCGCGAGACCGGCCCGTTCTGGATCGACACCGTGCCGGTGACGAACGCCGCGTACGAGGCGTTCATCGCGGACGGCGGCTACCGCGACGAGCGCTGGTGGGCCCCCGAGGGCTGGGAGCAGGTCCGCCGGCACGACGTCGGGGCCCCGCTGTTCTGGCGCCGGGAGGCGGGCCAGTGGCTGCGCCGCCGGTTCGGGGTGACCGAGCCGGTGCCCGGCGACGAGCCGGTCCTGCACGTGAGCTGGTACGAGGCGGACGCCTACGCCCGCTGGGCGGGCCGGCGGCTGCCGACGGAGGCGGAGTGGGAGAAGGCGGCCCGGCACGATCCGGTGACCGGCCGCTCCCGGCGCTATCCGTGGGGCGACGCCGACCCGACCCCGGCGCACGCCAACCTCGGGCAGCGGCACCTGCGCCCGGCGCGGGCCGGGAGCTATCCGGCGGGGGCGTCCCCGCTCGGGGTGCGCCAGCTGATCGGGGACGTGTGGGAGTGGACGTCCTCGGACTTCCTGCCCTATCCGGGGTTCCGGACGTTCCCGTACAAGGAGTACTCGGAGGTGTTCTTCGGCCCGGAGTACAAGGTGCTGCGGGGCGGTTCGTTCGCGGTGGACCCGGTGGCCTGCCGGGGCACGTTCCGCAACTGGGACCTGCCGGTGCGCCGGCAGATCTTCTCCGGGTTCCGCACGGCCAGGGACGGTGCCTGATGTGCCGTCACATAGCCTTTTTGGGGCCCGAGGTGCCGCTGGGGCGGCTGCTGAGCGATCCGGAGCACTCGCTCGTACGGCAGGCGTGGGACCCGCGGCGGCAGGTCAGCGGCACGGTGAACGCCGACGGGTTCGGGGTCGGCTGGTACGCGGAGGGCGACCCGGTCCCCGCCCGCTACCGGCGGGCCGGGCCGATCTGGGGCGACCTGGCCTTCGCCGACCTGGCCCGTGTCGTGCGCGCCGGGGCGGCGCTGGCCGCCGTACGGGACGCGACGCTGGCCGGGGCGGAGGGCGAGGCCGCGGCGGCGCCGTTCGCGTCGGGGCCGTGGCTGTTCAGCCACAACGGCGCCGTACGGGGCTGGCCGGAGTCGGCGGCGCCGCTCACGGCCGGGCTGCCGCCGGCGGAGCTGCTGTCGCTGCCCGCCGCCACGGATTCGGCGTTGGTCTGGGCGCTGGTGCTGCACCGGCTGCGCGCGGGCGACGACCTCGGCACCGCGCTCGCGGAGTCGGTGCGCGAGCTGGCCGAGGCGGCTCCCGGTTCCCGGCTGAACCTGCTGCTGACGGACGGCGCCGCCATCGCCGCGACGGCCTGGGGGGATTCGCTGTGGTACCTCGCCGATGTGCCGGCGCAGCGCGTCGTGGTGGCCTCCGAGCCGTACGACGCGGACGCGCGCTGGTGTGAGGTGCCCGACCGGACCCTGCTGACCGCCCACCGCACCCGGGTCGTGCTGACCCCGCTCAAGGAGACGCCCAGTGAGTGACTTCCGGTTGACCCGCACCCTCGACGAGGACGCCGCCGAGACGGCGCTGCGCGAGGACGTGGCCCTGGGGCTGACGCAGGCCCCGAAGGCGCTGCCGCCCAAGTGGTTCTACGACGCGCGGGGCAGTGAACTGTTCGAGGAGATCACCCGCTTGCCGGAGTACTACCCGACGCGGGCCGAGCGGGAGATCCTGCTGGCGCGGGCCGGGGAGATCGCCGCGGTGAGCGGGGCCCGCACGCTGGTGGAGCTGGGCTCGGGGTCCTCGGAGAAGACCCGGCACCTGATCGAGGCGATGCCCGAGCTGGACACGTACGTGCCGGTGGACGTGAGCGAGAGCGCCCTGGAGGGGGCGGCCCGGACGCTGCTGGCGGAGCACCCGGGGCTGCGGGTGCGGGCGCTGCTGGCCGACTTCACCAAGCCGCTGCGGCTGCCGCAGTCGCCGGGTCCGCGGCTGGTGGTGTTCCTGGGCGGCACGATCGGCAATCTGCTGCCGGCGGAGCGGGCCGCGTTCCTGGCCTCGGTACGGGCGATGCTCTCGCCGGGGGACGCACTGCTGCTGGGGACGGACCTGGTGAAGGAGGAGTCCGTGCTGGTGGCGGCGTACGACGATGCCCAGGGGGTGACGGCCGAGTTCAACCGGAACGTGCTGTCGGTGATCAACCGGGAGCTGGACGCGGACTTCCCCGTCGAGGGCTTCGCGCACGTCGCGGTGTGGAACCGGGAGCAGGAGTGGATCGAGATGCGGCTGCGGGCCCGGTCGGAGCTGGTGGTGAAGGTCCGGGCCCTGGATCTGCTGGTGCCGTTCGAGGAGGGTGAGGAGATCCTGACGGAGGTGTCCGCGAAGTTCCGTCAGGAGGGCGTACGGAAGGAACTGGCGTCGGCCGGGCTGGAGCTGGCCCGGTGGTGGACGGATGCCGAGGGCCGCTTCGCCCTGTCCCTGTCGGTGGCCGACGCGGAGACGGGCTGGGCGGGCACGCCCGGGAGCAGCGTGGTGGACGCAGGAGACGCCGAGGAGGGGGTGGCGCCGGCCTGAGCGGCGGCGGTCCCCGCGGCAGGGCATGCCGCGGGGACCGCGCCGGGCGGGGCGGCGCGGACGGCGGCCTGGGCGGCGGCCGCGAGGTCTCGGCGGGTGGTGTACCGGCCCGGCGGGATCCGCGGCAGCAGCCGCAGCTCGGCCCAGATGCCGCGGGCGCGGACGATCCGCCACAGCGAGGCGGTCAGCGGGTCGTCGCCGACGAAGGCGGCGGCGCCGGCGGGACTGCCGTCGGGGAGCCGGTAGGAGATGCGGACGGGCTGGACGGGCGCGTCCGCATCCAGGGCGGACTGGAACGCGGCCCGCCGGAAGGGCCCTTGGACGCGCCCGCACCAGGTGCTGCCCTCGGGGAAGATGGTGATCCGCTCCCCGGCGCGCAGGGCGCGGGCGAGGGTGGCGACGGTGTCGGGGAGGGCGCGGATCCGGTCGCGCCGGATGAAGAGGGTGCCGGCCTGTGCGGCGAGCCGGCCGAGGACGGGCCACTCGCCGATGTCGCTCTTGGCCAGCATCCGGGAGGGCAGGGCGGCGGCGACGAGCGGGATGTCCAGCCAGGAGACGTGGTTGGCGACGATCAGGCGGCCGCCGGGGGCTCCCGGTCCGCCGTGGAGGGTGATCCGCAGGCCGAGGGCCCGCAGCAGTGCGGCCGACCAGGCCCGGACGACGGTGTGCCGGGGCCGGGTCGGCAGCAGCCGGACCGGCGGCGCGCCCAGGATCCCGAGCAGGAGGAGGGCGGCCGCGCCGGTGAGCCGCAGGACCGCGCGCGGGAGGCCCGCGGTGTGTCCCCCGTGGCCGGCGCAGGCGCGGGGGGTGCAGGGCGAGGTGGGCAGCCAGACGCTCATGCCGACGGGACGAGCGAGAGGAAGTGCTTGAGGTAGCGGGGGTTGGTGCGCTTGAGCGAGAGCAGGACGTACAGGTCGGCGCAGCCGAACGCGGCGTCGAGGGCGGGCTCGCCGCAGACCCACGCGCCGAGGCGCAGGTAGCCGCGCAGCAGCGGGGGCAGCGGCATGCGGTCGGGGAAGGCGATGCCTTCGGGCGTCCAGGGCAGGTGCGGGGTGACCCGGTACTCCTCGGGGGCGAGGTTGCGGGGCAGGACGTTCTCGCGGGTGGCTGCGGCCACCACGCCGCCGTCGGCGAGCGGTATCGAGCAGCAGCCGGCGAGCCAGTTGTGTCCGGAGCGGTCCATGTAGCGGGCGAGCCCGGCCCAGATGAGGGCGATGGCGGCGCCGTTGCGGTGGTCGGGGTGAACGCAGGATCGGCCGACCTCGACGAGGTCGGGGCGGATGAGGGCGAGGGCGGAGAGGTCGAACTCGCTCTCGGAGTAGAGGCGTCCGGCGACGGCGGCGCGCTCGGGGGGCAGCAGCCGGTAGGTGGCGACGACCTGTTCGGTCTCCTCCTCGACGACGAGGAGGTGGTCGCAGTACGCGTCGAAGGCGTCGGAGTCGAGGCCGGGCTCGGGGCCGTCGAGGCGGGCGCCGAGCTCGCCGGCGAAGACCAGGTGGCGCAGCCGCTGGGCGGCGCGTACCTCGTCCTCGTTGCGGGCGAGGCGGACGGCGTACCGGGTGGGGGTGCCGGCGGGGTCCGGGGCGGTGGGGGAAAGGGCGGGGGAGGCAGTGGGGGAAGGGGTGGGGGGAAGGACGGACGGGGACAGGGGTGCGATGGTCATGGCGGCTCCTGGTCCGGGCACGGGGCCGGGCCGCGGGTGTGGCGGACCGGCTCCTCTACTTCTTCCGTGACCGGCTGGATTCGACATGACCGCTTCGCGGCCCCGGGTGTGCGGACGCTGAACTCGGCGGAGCACCCGATGAGCGAGCCTGCGCAGGCCGTGGGCGTCAGCGGCCGGAGTTCAGCACCCTGCCGATCGACTCGGACGCGGTCCTCGCGGCCCTCCTGGGGTCCTGGCCGGAGAGGACGGCCGTCATGTACGGCTTGATCGGGTTCTTGGCCTCGACCTCGGCCCAGCGGGCGGACTTGGGGGTGGCCCGGCCCTGGGCGGCGCCGGCGGCCATGCTGGCGGCGCCCTCGTTGCCCTCGACGACATGCGCGAGGGTGGTCTTGTTCGGCACGCAGCTCATGGTGCGGGCGAGCTCGGTCTGCCACTCCTCGCTGACCAGGGCGGTGATGACGTCGATGGCGTGCTCGCGCTGTGCGGCCCTGGCAGGGACGATCAGGACGGACCCGCCGGTGAAGACTGCGCCGGGCTTGTCGGAGGTCTTGCCGGGGACGGGGAAGAAGCCGAGTCTGCCCTTGAGGGCGGGGTTGGCGGCCTCGATGGCGGCCGCCTGGCCGGGCGGGGCGATGATCTGCGCGACCTGGCCGCGGGCGAAGACCTCGGCCTGCGGGGGCGTCTCCTCGTCGGCGTCCCTGGGGCCGTTGCCGAGGGCCTGGAGCTGCTTGTAGAACTCCATGCCGGCCAGGGCCTTCTCGTCGTCGAGGGCGCCGCTCCACTTGCCGGCGTTGTCGACGGCGAGGTCCCCGCCCTCGTCCCAGATGAACCCCGCCAGGACGTACCAGTTCTGGCCGGGGAGGTAGATGCCCTGCTGCTCGCCCTTGTCGAGTTTCTGGGTGTCCTGGATCCACTCCTGGCGGTTCCTGGGCGGGTTCTTGATGCCGGCGGCCCCGAAGAGGTCCTTGTTGTAGATCACCACGCGGTTGGCGGCGTACCAGGGGACGCCGTACTGGGCGCCGTCGATGCTGGCGGGGTCGGCGAGGCCCTCGAGCCAGTCCTGGTGGCCCCATCTGCGCAGGCCTTCGAGGGTGAGCTCGGACAGGCCCCCGGTCTCGATGTACTGCGCCACCTGGGTGTTGCCGACCTCGATGACGTCGGCGCTCTCGCCGCCCTTGCCGGAGAGCACGGCGTTGACCTTCTCGCCGATGCCGGTCCACTCCTGGATGCGGACGTCGAGGTCGACGCCGGGGTGGTCCTTCTCGAAGGCGGCGGTGAAGTGCGTGACGAAGGCCTCGGACGCGCTGCCCTTCATCAGCCAGAGCGTCACCTTCTGCGGGCCGTCGGCCGGTCCTGCGTGCTGGCTGCAACCGGTGAGGGCGGCCGCGGCGGCCAGGGCGGTGCACACGGCAAGCAAGCGCATCTTCACGAAAGGTCACCTTCTGGGGATCGATTCGAGCTGGCTTGAAATTGGCATAGACCAATGGGCGGGTCAAGGTCCTGTTCTCGGGGAGTCTTCGGGGATTCTCCGGGCATCGCTCGCGAAGCGGGACGTACTGGGGCACCGTAGAACACGACAAAGCCCCCACATCGGGAGACCTCCATGTCCAACCACACGTACCGGGTGACCGAAATCGTCGGCACGTCCACCGAAGGCATCGACCAGGCCGTCCGCAACGGCATCGCACGGGCGGCCCAGACGCTGCGCAAGCTGGACTGGTTCGAGGTCACCCAAGTGCGCGGCCACATCGAGAACGGGGCGATCGCGCACTACCAAGTGGGGCTGAAGGTCGGCTTCCGCCTCGACGACGAGGACTGACGCCCGCCGGCCGGGCGGCGCCCCCGGCTCAGGTGCGCCCCTCCCCCTCCTGGGCCGCCTTGAGCTCGGGCGCCTCCGCCGCCCAGTTCGCCAGCACCACCGGGAAGCCGGCGGCGCGCGCGGCCTGGCAGACCAGCTCGTCGTCGTCCACCAGGACCCGCACCTCGCGGCCCCGGGCGATCCGCCGGAGCACCTCCAGCTTGGTCGTCCGGGCCGGGCGCCGGTCCTGGTTGCCGCGCATCCACACCCGCCCCTCTGGCAGGCCGTGCCGGGTCAGCCACTCCTCCGTGTCGGCCCGGCACCGCTCCGGGCGCCCGGTCAGGTACACGATCTCGCTGTCGGCCGCGCGCTCCACCGCCAGCGCGACGCCCCGCGCGAGCGGCGGGTCGGCCGGGGCCGCGCCGAAGAAGCCGTCCCAGTCGCGGGGGCGGCGCTCCAGGAAGTGCTGGCGGTGGTCGGTGTCGGCCAGCGTGTTGTCGATGTCGAAGACGGCCAGGGGCCGGCGGTCGGTGCGTGCACTCATGCGGGCCAGCCTAGGGCGGGGAATCCTGGCGGGCGCCGGACGTTGAGACGTGTGTGATCCGCAGACTCTCCATCCTCGACCGGTCCCGCGTCCGCGAGGGGCACCCCGCCCCGCAGGCCCTGCGCGACACGGTCGAACTCGCCCGCGCGGCCGAGCGGCTCGGCTACCACCGGTTCTGGGTCTCGGAGCACCACAGCGTGCCCGGGGTCGCGGGTTCGGCCCCTGCCGTGCTGGCCGCGGCCGTCGCCGGCGCGACCCGGCGGATCCGGGTCGGCACCGGCGGGGTGATGCTGCCCAACCACCGGCCGCTGGTGGTCGCCGAGCAGTTCGGGGTGCTGGAGTCGCTCTTCCCCGGCCGGATCGACATGGGCCTCGGCCGCTCCGTCGGCTTCACCGGCGGGATCCGCCGGGCGCTGGGCCGCGACACCGACGACGCCGACCGGTTCGAGGAGCAGCTCGCCGAGCTGCTGGGCTGGATCGACGGGACGCAGCAGGACCACCCCGAGGTGCACGCCCGCCCCGCGGAGGGGCTGCGGATCCCCACGTACGTCCTGGCCACCGGCGAGGGGGCGGGCATCGCGGCCCGCGCGGGGCTGCCGCTGGTGGTGGGCGACCTGCGGGCCCGGGGGCGGGTCGCCGCGATCGTGGAGCGCTACCGCGAGGAGTTCCGGCCCTCCGAGCGGTGTGCGGAGCCGTACGTGGTGGTCTCCGGGTCGGTGGCGGTCGCCGCCACCGAGGAGGAGGCCCGGCGGATCCTCCTGCCGGAGGCCTGGTCGGTGGCGTACTCGCGGACCCGGGGCAGCTTCCCGCCGCTGCGCCGGGCGCAGGAGATCGAGGCGCTGGAGATGAGCCCGAAGGAGCGGGAGCTGTACGAGGGCGCGCTCGGCGGGCACGTGCACGGCACCGAGGAGCAGGTGGCGGCGCAGCTCGCGGAGGTGTCCGGGCTGACCGGGGCGGACGAGCTGCTGGTCACCACGTCCACGTACGACCGGACGGCGCTGCTGGACTCCTTCGCGCGGCTGGCCCGGCTGGCGGGGCTGCCCGGAGCCGCCGGCGCGGCGGTCCCGACCGGCCCGTGAGCGCAGGGCCCCCGTAAACTGGGGCGAATGCACCACTCCACCGAGCCTGCGGCCCCTGCCCGCGCCCCGGCCCCGCCTCCGTCCCGGCCGGATGCCCACGACCCGTTCGTACGGGTGCGGGGCGCCCGGGAACACAATCTGCGCGGGGTCGACGTGGACATCCCGCGCGACGCCCTGACCGTCTTCACCGGGGTGTCCGGCTCCGGGAAGAGCTCGCTCGCCTTCGGCACGCTCTACGCCGAGGCCCAGCGGCGCTACTTCGAGTCGGTGGCCCCGTACGCCCGGCGGCTGATCCACCAGATCGGCGCGCCGAAGGTGGACTCGGTCACCGGGCTGCCGCCGGCGGTCTCACTGGAGCAGCGGCGCTCCTCCCCGGGTTCGCGGTCCTCGGTGGGGACGGTGACCTTGCTGTCGAACTCCCTGCGCATGCTGTTCTCCCGCGCCGGGACCTATCCGCCGGGCGCGCCGCGCCTGGACTCCGACGCCTTCTCCCCCAACACCGCGGCCGGGGCCTGCCCTTCGTGCCACGGGCTCGGCAGCATCCACCGCACCAGTGAGGAACTGCTCGTCCCCGACCCGGATCTGTCGATCCGTCAGGGTGCGGTCGCCGCCTGGCCGGGGGCCTGGCAGGGCAAGAACCTGCGGGACATCCTGGAGGTCCTGGGCCACGACGTGGACGCGCCCTGGCGGGAGCTGCCGGCGGCCGACCGCGAGTGGATCCTGTTCACCGAGGAGCAGCCGGTCGTCACCGTGCACCCGGTGCGGGACGCGGACCGCATCCAACGGCCGTACCAGGGCACGTACATGAGCGCCCACCGGTATGTGATGAAGACCTTCTCGGACAGCAGGAGCGCGACGCTGCGGGCCCGGGCCGAGCGCTTCCTGACCGATTCGCCGTGCCCGGTGTGCGAGGGCCGGCGGCTGCGGCCCGGGGCGCTGGCCGTCACCTTCGCCGGCCGGAGCATCGCGGAGCTGGCGGCGCTGCCGCTGACCGGCCTGGACCGGCTGCTGGCGCAGGAACAGGCCCGGGAGGAGCGGGCCGGCGAGGCGGCGCGGGTGCTCGCCGAGGACCTCCGGTCGCGGATCGGGCCCATCGTGGAACTGGGGCTCGGCTACCTGAGCCTGGACCGGACCGCGCCGTCGCTGTCGGCGGGCGAGCTGCAGCGGCTGCGGCTGGCGACGCAGCTGCGGTCGGGGCTGTTCGGGGTGGTGTACGTGCTGGACGAGCCGTCGGCGGGGCTGCACCCGGCCGACACCGAGGCGCTGCTCGGCGTACTGGACCGGCTCAAGGCGGCGGGCAACACGGTGTTCGTGGTGGAGCACCACCTCGATGTGGTGCGGCATGCGGACTGGCTGGTGGACGTGGGGCCGCTGGCCGGGGAGCACGGCGGGCAGGTGCTGCACAGCGGGCCGCCCCGGGAGCTGGCCGGGGTGGCGGGGTCGGCGACGGCGCGGCACCTGTTCCCCGGGCACGAGCCGGAGCCCGGGCCCGAGCGCGAGGTACGGGAGGCACGGGAGGTACGGGAGGCGCGCGGGGCGGTCCGGCTGGCCGGGGTCGAGCGGCACAACCTGCGCGGTGTGGACGTGGAGTTCCCGCTCGGGGTGTTCACGGCCGTCACGGGGGTGTCGGGGTCGGGCAAGTCCACGCTGGTGGGGCAGGCGCTCGCCGCGGAGGTGGGCGAGCGGCTCACCGATCCGGGTTTCCCCGTGCGCAGGCTGGTGGAGGTCGACCAGAAGCCGATCGGGCGGACGCCGCGGTCCAACCTGGCCACGTACACCGGGCTCTTCGACGTGGTGCGCAGGCTCTTCACGGCGGCGCCCGGGGCACGCGAGCGCGGCTGGAAGGCGGGCCGGTTCTCCTTCAACGTGCCGGGCGGGCGGTGCGAGACCTGCCAGGGCGAGGGCTTCGTCTCGGTGGAGCTGCTGTTTCTGCCCAGTACGTACGCCCCGTGCCCGGAGTGCGGCGGGGCCCGGTACAACGCCGAGACGCTGCAGGTGCGCCACGAGGGGCTGAACATCGCGGAGGTGCTGGCGCTGACGGTGGAGTCGGCAGCCGCGTTCTTCGCAGGGGTCCCGGCGGCTGCGCGCAGCCTGCGGGCGCTGGAGGAGATCGGGCTGGGCTACCTGCGGCTGGGGCAGCCGGCCACGGAGCTGTCGGGTGGCGAGGCGCAGCGGATCAAGCTGGCGACGGAGCTGCAGCGGCAGCGCCGCGACCACACCCTGTACCTGCTGGACGAGCCCACGACCGGGCTGCATCCGGCGGATGTGCGGGTGCTGATGCGGCAGTTGCACGGGCTGGTGGACGCGGGCCACTCGGTGGTGGTCGTGGAGCACGACATGGACGTGGTGGCGGGCGCGGACTGGGTGGTCGACCTGGGGCCGGGTGGCGGCGCCGAGGGCGGCCGCATCGTGGCGGCGGGCACGCCGGAGCAGGTGGCGCGGTCCGGGGTGGGCCGTACGGCGGGGTACCTGGCGCGGGCGCTGGGCGGGCGGTGAAGGCGCCGGCCGTGCGGCGGGGGCCGGTGCCGGGTGCCCGGTGTCGGGTGCCCGGTGTCAGGTGCCGGGCGGCCGAAGGCAGGCGGCCGTGGCCGCGGGCCGTCACGGGCGCGGGCCGTCATGGCGGGTCGTCATGGGCGCGGGCCGGTGAGGAGCAGGTCCGGCGGGCCCGGCAGCCTCCGCCCGAGCAGGGTGCGCAAGGCGGCGTACGCACCGGTGTCGCCGGCCAGGACCCCGCCGAGGAGGGTTCCGGTGGCCCCGTCCAGGACGAGCTTCGCGTAGCGGGAGCCGCCCCGGTCGCTGCGGATGAACTCCGGCCCGGCGGTACGGGCATGTGCGTCGCCGAAGCTGGCGACCTCGACGCCGAGCAGCTTGAGCTTGGTGGACAGGTCGGGGGCGCTGAAGGCGTCGCCGGGATCGCCGGTCAGGTCCCGGGCCACCAGGTCGGCCATGCGGTAGCCCGGTCCGACGAGCCCGTGACAGCGGCCGTCGACGGCGGCGCAGTCGCCGACGGCCCGGATCCGCGGGTCCGCGGTCCGGCAGCGGCCGTCGACGAGGAAGCCGCCGCGTTCGCCGGTGGCCAGCCGGTGGCGGCGCAGCACCCGGCCTTCGAGGTTGGTCAGGGTGCCTTCCTCCTCGGCCCATTGGGTGACGGGGAGGACGACGTCGGCGGCGAGGGCGGTCTCGGAGGGGACGAAGTCGGCGACGACGAGCAGGTCGAGGGCGGCCAGCCGCTCGGCGATCCGGCCGGCGTCGGGCGCGGAGACGACCGGGTTGCAGCCCTTGTGGCACAGGCTGCCCCGGTTGGCGGGGAACGCGGGGTCGGGGTGGGCGACGACGGCGCCGCGGGAGCCGGTGAGGAGGGTCCCGCACTGCAGGGCGCAGTACGGGCAGTGGGTGGCCGTGGGGGGTCCGGGTTCGGTGGGGGGTCCGGGTTCGGTCGGCTCGGTCAGCTCGGTCACGGTGTACACGTCCGCCCATGGAGGCGCTTAACGGACAAAAAGGAACACGAAACCGGCATTTCCCGAGCCGACGTTTTGATACGCACCAGGAAATCCCAAATCGCCGCCAACCCGCTGGGCGGCGGTACGGCTACGCGTCTCCGGGCAGCAGGTGCTGCGCGACCTCGCGGAAGCTCCAGGTGCCGCGCCGGCGGGTGAACATCCACACCAGGTCGTAGCGGTCCGGCCAGACGGCGGGCACCCCGATCACCCGGTCCGCGCCGAGGGCGCGGACCAGCCGGGGCACTCCGGGGTGCTCCCAGCAGACGAGCACCGGCATCGGAGCCGCCAGCACGGCGCGGCCCAGGGCCGCTTCGGCGCCGACGGCGAAGTCCGTCCGTACGGGCGTCCGCAGGGCGGCGGCCAAGGCCCCGACGGTCTGCCGGCAGCGGGCGGGAGCGGCCGCGCCGCCGGGTGCGAAGACGGCGGCGGGTCGCGGCAGCGCCGCGGAGCGGGCCGATACGAACAGGCGCGGCAGCTCCTCGGCCCGGCGCCATCCGCGCCCGGCGAGGAAGCCGGGGCTCTCGTTGCCGTCGGCGTCCTCGCCGGTGTCGCCCGCGTACGGCTTCTCCGCGTGCCGGATCACCATGACCAGGGCGTCCTTCGGCCCGGCCGGCGGGCCGGGGGCCGGGCTCGCGCCGCCCCGCTCCCCGGAGCAGCCGGCCGTCGTGAGCGGGGCGAGCGCGGCGGCCAGCACCGCTCGGCGGCACGGTCCGGCGGATCCGGCGGGCGCATCTGGCATGGGCCCCACTGTCCCCCACCGCCGGAGCGGGCCGGGGCGCGGCACGGCGCCGCGCCCCGACGAGCGCCCGGTCGGCCGATCCGCTGGGCCGATCGGGTCAGCCGCGCCGCGTACCGCCCTTGCGGGCCGCCCGCAGCCACTCGCGGTTCATCGCGGCGATCGACGGCAGCGGGATGCCCTTGGGGCAGGCCGTGGCGCACTCGCCGGTCAGGGTGCAGCCGCCGAAGCCCTCGGCGTCCATCGTGGCCACCATGTCCAGGACGCGGGTCTCCCGTTCGGGCGAGCCCTGCGGCAGCACGTTGAGGTGGTTGACCTTGGCGGAGGTGAACAGCATGGCGGAGCCGTTGGGGCAGGCCGCGACGCAGGCGCCGCAGCCGATGCACTCGGCGTGCTCGAAGGCGTGGTCGGCGTCGGCCTTGGGCACGGCGGTGGCGTGCGCCTCGGGCGCCGAGCCGGTCGGGGCGGTGATGTAGCCGCCGGCCTGGATGATTCGGTCGAAGGCGCTGCGGTCGACGACGAGGTCCTTGACCACCGGGAAGGCGGCGGCCCGCCAGGGCTCGACGTCGATGGTGTCGCCGTCGGCGAAGGAGCGCATGTGCAGCTGGCAGGTGGTGGTGCGCTCGGGGCCGTGGGCGTCGCCGTTGATGACGAGGCTGCACGCGCCGCAGATGCCTTCGCGGCAGTCGTGGTCGAAGGCCACGGGCTCCTCTCCGCGCAGGATGAGGTCCTCGTTGAGGGTGTCGAGCATCTCCAGGAAGGACATGTCGCGGGAGATGCCGTCGACCTCGTACGTGACCATGGCGCCGGGGGCGTCGGGGTTCTGCTGGCGCCAGACGCGCAGGTTGAGCTTCATGCGTAGCTCCGCTGGGTGGGGTGGACGTACTCGAAGACGAGGTCTTCCTTGTGCAGGACGGGTGCGGCGCCGGTGCCGCGGAACTCCCAGGCGGCCGCGTAGGCGAACTCCTCGTCGCGGCGGGCGGCCTCGCCGTCGTCGGTCTGGGACTCCTCGCGGAAGTGGCCGCCGCAGGACTCGGTGCGGTGCAGGGCGTCGAGGCACATCAGCTCGGCGAGCTCGAGGTAGTCGACGATGCGGTTGGCCTTCTCCAGGGACTGGTTGAGCTCGGTGCCGCTGCCGGGGACCTTGATGCGCCTCCACAACTCCTCGCGGATCTGCGGGATCCGGGCGAGCGCCTTGCGCAGGCCCGCGTCGGTGCGGGCCATGCCGCAGTACTCCCACATCAGTTCGCCGATCTCCCGGTGGAAGGAGTCCGGGGTGCGGTCCCCGTCGACGGCGAGCAGCCGCTCGATGCGCTCGCGGGTCTCGCGTACGGCGGCCACGGCCTCGGGGTGCCCGGCGTCGACCGGGTCCTGGTGGGGGTGGCGGGCCAGGTAGTCGTTGATGGTGGAGGGGAGCACGAAGTAGCCGTCGCCGAGGCCCTGCATGAGGGCGGAGGCGCCGAGGCGGTTGGCCCCGTGGTCGGAGAAGTTGGCCTCGCCGATGGCGAACAGGCCGGGGACGGTGGTCTGGAGGTCGTAGTCGACCCAGAGGCCGCCCATCGTGTAGTGCACGGCCGGGTAGATCCGCATCGGGACCTCGTACGGGTTCTCGGCGGTGATCCGCTCGTACATCTCGAAGAGGTTGCCGTACTTCTCGGCGACCTTGTCCCTGCCCATGCGGCGGATGGCGTCGGCGAAGTCCAGGTAGACCCCCTGGCCGCCGGGGCCGACGCCGCGGCCCTCGTCGCAGACGTTCTTCGCGGCGCGCGAGGCGATGTCGCGGGGCACGAGGTTGCCGAAGGAGGGGTAGATCCGCTCCAGGTAGTAGTCGCGCTCCTCCTCGGGTATGTCGGCGGCGGGACGGCTGTCGCCCTGGGCCTTGGGGACCCAGATGCGGCCGTCGTTGCGCAGGGACTCGCTCATCAGGGTCAGCTTGGACTGGTGGTCGCCGGTGCGCGGGATGCAGGTGGGGTGGATCTGGGTGAAGCAGGGGTTGGCGAAGTACGCGCCGCGGCGGTGCGCCCGCCAGACGGCGGTCGCATTGGAGTTCATGGCGTTGGTGGACAGGTAGAAGACGTTGCCGTAGCCGCCGGTGGCGAGGACGACGGCGTCGGCGAAGTGGGTGGATACCGCGCCGGTGACCAGGTCGCGGGCGACGATGCCGCGGGCCCGGCCGTCGACCGTGATCAGGTCGAGCATCTCGGTGCGGGCGTGCATCTCGACGTTGCCCGCGGCGATCTGCCGGGACAGGGCCTGGTAGGCGCCGAGGAGGAGCTGCTGCCCGGTCTGGCCGCGGGCGTAGAAGGTGCGGGAGACCTGGACGCCGCCGAAGGAGCGGGTGTCGAGGAGGCCGCCGTACTCGCGGGCGAAGGGGACTCCCTGGGCGACGCACTGGTCGATGATCTCGACGGAGATCTGGGCGAGGCGGTGGACGTTGGACTCGCGGGCCCGGAAGTCGCCGCCCTTGACGGTGTCGTAGAAGAGGCGGTGGATGGAGTCGCCGTCGTTGCGGTAGTTCTTGGCGGCGTTGATGCCGCCCTGCGCGGCGATGGAGTGGGCGCGGCGCGGGGAGTCGGAGTAGCAGAACTGGACGACGTGGTAGCCCTGTTCGGCGAGGGTGGCGCCGGCCGCACCGCCGGCGAGGCCGGTGCCGACGACGATGACCGTGTGCTTGCGCCGGTTGGCCGGGTTGACGAGCTTGGCCTCGAAGCGGCGGCGGTCCCACCGTTCGGCGATCGGTCCGGCCGGGGCCTTGGTGTCGGCGAGGGGTTCGCCGGTGGTGTAGTGCGCGTAGTCGTTCACGGTCAGTTCACCACTCCGGTCATGACGGCGACGGGGACGGAGACGAACCCCGCGAAGAGGAGGAGGGCCAGGGCGTTGGCGAGGGTTTTCAGGGTCCGGTCGCGGCGCGCGCTGCCCGCGCCGAGGGTCTGGGCCGCGCTCCAGAAGCCGTGCCGGACGTGCAGGCCGAGGGCGGCCATCGCGGTGATGTAGATGACATTGCCGTACCAGGTGGAGAAGGTGGCGAGGACGTTCTCGTACGGGTGGCCGGCCCAGGCACGCTCGTTGACGGTCAGCGTGGTGAGGTCCAGCAGGTGCCAGACGATGAACAGGCCGAGGATGACGCCGCCCCAGCGCATCGTGCGGGTGGCGTAGCTCGCGCGGCGGCGCTTGTGGGCGTACTTCACCGGGCGCGCTTTGATGTCGCGCCGGCTGAGCTGGTACGCGGAGACGGCGTGGGCGACGACGGCGGCGAGCAGGACGACGCGGGCCGCCCACAGGCCCCAGTGGCTGTGCAGGAAGGGCTCGCCCATGTGCCGCAGCCAGTGCGCGTAACCGTTGAACTCCTCCGGGCCGAAGAAGATCTTGAGGTTGCCCATCATGTGGACGACCAGGTAGCCGAGCATGATCAGGCCGGATACCGCCATGACGGACTTCTTGCCGACGGTGGAGTCCCAGAGCGTGCGCGTGGTGGACGGTCGTCGGCCCGTCCGCGTTGCCAGAGCCATGCCATCGACGGTAGGGACAGAGGTGGCGAGAGGTCCAAGACATGGTTCCGCTGAACTCGATAGCCCTTGCCTATGGACGGCTGTAGCCTGGGGGGATGCAGTTCCAGCAGCTCCTGTACTTCGTGGCGGTGGCCGAGACGCGGCACTTCACGCGGGCGGCCGAGCGGGTGCACGTCGCCCAGCCGTCGCTCTCGCAGCAGATCAAGGCGCTGGAGCGGGAGTTGGGGGCGGAGCTGTTCAGCCGGGCGCGGGGGAACATCGCGCTGACCGACGCGGGTGAGGCGCTGCTGCCGCTGGCCCGGCGGATCCTGGCGGACGCGGACACCGCGCGGCTGGAGGTGCAGGAGCTGGCGCAGCTGCGGCGCGGGCGGGTGCGGCTGGGGGCCACGCCCAGCGTGTGCACCGGCCTGCTGCCGGGGGTGCTGCGGGCCTTCCACGCCGCGCATCCGGGGATCGAGCTGCTGATCGAGGAGAGCGGTTCGCTGGACCTCGTACGGGAGCTGGCGCGCGGGGCCCTGGACCTGGCCCTGATCGCGCTGCCGCTGCCGCCGTCGGCGCCGGCGCTGGACACGGTGGAGCTGCTCACGGAGGACCTGGTGGTGGTCTCGTCGGCGCAGCTGCCGCCGCCGGCCCGGGGCGGTCCGCTGACGGTGTCGGCGCTGCGGGATGAGCCGATGGTGATGTTCCGGCACGGCTACGACCTGCGGGACCTGACGGTGGCCGCCTGCCGGGCGGAGGGCTTCGAGCCGGCGTTCACGGTGGAGGGCGGGGAGATGGACGCCGTCCTGGGCTTCGTCCGCGCGGGGCTCGGCGTGGCGGTGGTCCCGGAGATGGTGGTCGCCCACGCCGGGCCGGGGCTGCGCAGCACGCCGCTGATCGGCGCCCCGCTGCGCCGCACCATCGCCCTGGCCCACCGCACGGACGTGGCCCCGCCGCGGGCGGCGCGCGAGCTCAAGCGGATGCTGCTGGGCTGAGGCGGGAGCGGCGGCGAGCGGGGCGGAGAGGCGGAGAGGCGGAGGGGAGCCGATCCGGGCCGGAGGCGTGGGGCGTCAGGGTCTTCTGGGCCGGAGGGTTCTGTCGAGGCCGTCGGCCAGCATGGCGAAGGCCTGCTCGGCATCGGCCACGGCCTCCGGGAGGGCCTCGTCGGCGCTCTGGCCCGCCTCGACGCGCAGCCAGTTCTCCCGGCCCAGCTCCTGGCGAACCGCAACCAGGTGCCTGGCGGCCAGCCGGGCGGGGAGCGGCGGGACCGACTCCGCCTCGAGCGCCTCGGCGAGGAGGGCGACCTCGCGGTCCGTGTAGTGGGCCAGACGGGTCTCCAGGCTGGCGGTGGCGTACAGCAGCCGCAGGAAGGCGACCACGTCCGGGTGGTCGCACAGGCCGGTGATCGGATCCCGTTCCGCCAGGGCGGCCAGGAAGTGCGTCCGCAGCGCGGCCACCGGGCTCTGGCCGGCGGGCCGTTCGCCGACGATGCGGGCGGCCTCGTCCTGGTGGTCGGCGAAGCGGTCGAGGACGAGGTCCTCCTTGGTCGGGAAGTACCGGAACAGCGTGGGCTTGGAGACCTCCGCCGCGGCGGCGACATCCGCCACCGACACTGCGTCGAAGCCGCGTTCCAGGAAGAGCTCCAGGGCGGTGGCCGCCAGGTGCTGTCGCATGCGGAGCTTCTTGCTCTCGCGCAGGCCCGTCGTGTTCTCCATGGAGACAGCGTACCACGAATGAGTGACCGGGTCATTTTTGTGACCCGGTTGCTTTTTTTGGCGGGAGCCGCTTTCCTTGAGACAACGACGAGGAAAGGGACATCCGATGACGGACGTACTCATCGCGGGCTCCGGCCCGACGGGGCTCACCCTGGCCTGCGACCTGGCCCGCCGGGGCATCGCGGTGCGGGTCGTGGAGCAGCGCGAGGCACCGCACCGGGAATCGCGCGGCAAGGGGCTGCGCTGCAGCAGCCTCAAGGTGTTCGAGGAACTCGGCATCGCCGAGCGGGTGCGGGCCACGGGGCGGACGGGGCTGGTGCTGCGCAAGTACTTCGACGGGGACCATGTCAGCGACACCCCCGGGGACGACGACGGCTTGCTCATCGGCCAGTGGCAGATCGAGGAGGCGCTGCGCGACCGGCTGGCCGAGCTCGGCGTGCGCGTCGAGTACGGAGCGCGGCTCGCGGCGATCCGCCAGGACGCGGCCGGCGTCGAGGCGGAGCTCGCGGACGGGCGAGTGATCCGGGCCGGTTACCTCGCCGGGTGCGACGGCGGCTCCAGCACGACCCGCAAGCTCCTGGGGATCCCCTTCGAGGGGCACACGGCCCAGGAGGAGGCGATGGTGCTCGGGGACGTGCGGGCGCCCGGGCTCAGCCGGGAGTTCTGGCACCAGTGGTTCACGGCGGAGGGCGGCGGCATCCTGCTCTGCCCGATGCCCGGGACGGACAGCTTCCAGCTGCAGGCCGTGCCCGAAACGGACGAGCGGGGCACGGCGCGGCCGCCGTCGCTGGAGGGCTTCCAGAGGCTCTTCGACCGGTACGCGCGGATGCCGGGGATCCGGCTCGCCGATCCGACGTGGCTCTCGTCCTGGCGGATCAACGTCCGCGTGGCCGCTCGGATACGCGAGGGCCGGGTCTTCCTCGCGGGCGATGCGGCGCACGTCCACCCGATCGCCGGCGGGCTCGGCATGAACACCGGCATCGAGGACGCCGCCGCCCTCGGGCGGGCCCTGGCCGCGGTCCTGACCGGGGGCGCCGGGGCGGAGGTGCTCGAGGCGTACGCGGCGGAGCGGCTGGCGGTGGCCGCCGCGGTGGTGGCCGACACGGCGCAGCGGTACGAGCGGGTCGTCGAGGCGGTCCGCACGCCCGGCCGCGGCACCGAGGCGGGCCGCGACCGGGACCCGTACGAGCTCGCCCCGGAGCCCGAGCCGGAGCCGGAAGCGGAGCAGCGGCCGGAGCCGTAGGCGGTCGGGCCGCGGGCCCGGGCCCGAGGCTGACCGCGCTCGGCCTGGGCCCCGCGGGAGCGGGGCTTCGGGAGGGGGTCTTCGGCAGGGGGCTGTGAGGAGGGGTAGCCAGGAGAAGGTCGTCGGGAGGGGGAGCGTCAGGAGGGGGTGGGGACCGCGTCGCAGAGGGAGAGGGCGTGGATGCGGTCGGGGGCGCCGGGGCGGGCGTAGTACCAGCCCTGCGCGGTGTCGCAGCCGAGGGCGCGCAGTTGGGCGGCCTGGGCTCCGGTCTCCACACCCTCGACCGTGACGGCGAGTTCGAGGCTGTGGGCGAGGGCGACGATGCCTTCCACGATCTTGACGTCGACCGGGTTGGCGGGCTGCTGTTGCATGCCCTTGGTGAAGGAGCGGTCCAGCTTCAGCACGCTGACCGGCAGGCGGCGCAGGTTCGCCAGGTTCGAGTAGCCGGTGCCGAAGTCGTCGAGGGCGATGTCCACGCCGAGCTCGGCCAGCCGGCGCAGCGGTTCCAGGAGTTCGTCGTCGGCACCGATCAGGGCCGATTCGGTGACCTCCAGGCACAGCGCGCCCGGGGCGAGGCCGGAGTTCTCCAGGACGGCGACGGTGTCGGCGACGAGGCCGGGGTGGTGCAGCTGGGTCGGCGAGAGGTTGACGTTGATCCGCAGGGCCGTGCCGCCGAGCTGGCGCTGCCAGTTGCGGGCCTGGCGGACGGACTCCTCCAGGACCCAGCGGCCGAGCGGCACGATCAGCCCGGTGCGCTCGGCGAGCGGGATGAAGCGGTCCGGGCCGAGCACCCCGTACTGTGGGTGCTCCCAGCGCACCAGCGCCTCGGCTCCGTGGACGCTGCCGTCGTGCATGTGGACCAGCGGCTGGTACTCGATGAAGAACTCGCCGCGCTCCAGGGCGGCGGGCAGGGCGTTGGTCAGGCCGTGGCGGGTGATGGCGCGGGCGTCGGCCTCCGCGTCGGCGAACTCGAAACGGCTGCCGCCGGCCGCCTTGGCCCGGTACATGGTGATGTCGGCGCTGCGCAGCACCTCCGCCGGGGTCCGCTCCCCCGCCGGGCCCTCGACGATGCCGATGCTGCCGCGCACCGACAGCTCCCGGCCCTCGATCCGGATGGGGGTGGACAGCGCGGACAGGATGCGGACCGCGAGCTCGGTCACCTTCTCCTCGGTGTCCGGGCCGGTGGTCAGGGCCACGAACTCGTCGCCGCCGAGCCGGGCGACGACCTCGCCCGGTCCGGTCGCGCAGCTCTGCAGCCGGTCGGCGACCTCCACCAGGAGCCGGTCGCCCGCGGAGTGGCCGAGGCTGTCGTTGACGGCCTTGAAGCCGTCCAGGTCCAGGTAGCACAGGCCGAAGCGGCTGCCGCCGGCCCCGGCGAGGGCCTTCTCCAGGCGCTCGAAGAACAGGGTCCGGTTGGGCAGTCCGGTCAGGGCGTCGTGGGTGGCCTCGTAGCGCAGGCGCAGGTTCAGCAGGCGGCGCTCGGTGGTGTCCTCCATCAGGGCCAGCTGGTACTGCGGCACCCCTTCGGCGTCCCGCAGCAGGGACACCGTGAGGTTGGTCCACAGCACGGTCCCGTCGTGGCGGTAGTACGGCTTCTCCACGCGGTAGCTCTCGCGTTCGCCGCGGACCAGCTCCCCGTACATGCGCCACACGTGCGGGGCGTCGTCGGGGTGGCCCCACTCGCTGACGTTGCGGCCGCGGACGTGCCCGCCCATGCCACCGAACATCTGCAGCAGGGCGTCGTTGACCTCGATGACGTTGCCCTCAAGGTCGGCGATGCCGATGCCGATGGCCGCGCCCTCGAAAACCGCCCGGAAGCGCTCCTCGCTCGCGTGCAGGGCCTGCTGGGCGTCGATGCGGGCGGTCAGCGCGGAACGGGCGATGGCCTCCTGCTCCCGCAGGGTGCGCTCGCGCAGGGCCCGGGCGAAGCCCGCCGCGATCCCGTGCTGCAGCCGCGCGCAGCGCGAGCGGTACTCCTCGGCGCCCTCGACGCCGACCCCGTCGGGGCCGCAGTAGAGCACGAGGTAGGACTCGACGACACCGAGCGTTCCGGCCAGCGCCTCGGGGTCGGTGCAGTGGACGGCGACGAGCTCGGCCCCCACCTGCTGGGCGACGGCCGCGTCGAAGGGCCGGGCGTGCAGGGCCTCGGCGAGGGTCCGGGTGAGCGGCACGAGGTGCTGCTCGAACTCGACGCGGGTCAGCGAGGTCGCGGTGAAGGGGAAGATCGCGCGACCCCAGATGGTCGCGAAGCGCCCGATCCGGTCCTCCAGGCCGGCGCGCAGCGCGGCGGGGCCCGCCGGTCCTGCCGGCGGGCCGGGTGGCGGGGTCTGGGCGGGTGCGCCCGCTGCGGGTTCCGCGCCGTCGGGGGTCGGTGTGCCGGGCGGCACCGCGGCCGTGGATCTCACGCCTTGCGTCCCACTCCGCCGAAGCCCGAGAACGCGTACGGGTCCTCCGGCATCTCCCCGTCCTGCGGGTCCTCGAGGCCGTCGGGCTGCCAGTTCGGCATCGACACGAGCCCCGGGTCGACCAGCTCGAACCCGTCGAAGAAGCGGGTGACCTGCTCGCGGCTGCGCATCACCAGCGGGTTGCGGATGTCGCGGTAGACGCCGACCATCCCGCCGGCGACCTCCTCGGAGAGCGGGAGGCCCTCGTACGAGGCGTGGGTGATGACCAGCAGGCTGCCGGCGGGCAGCGCGTCGCGCAGCTCGGCGACGGCGTCGTACGGGTCGTCGGCGTCCTCCAGGAAGTGCAGGACGGCGACCAGGAGCAGGGCGACCGGCCGGTCGAGGTCCAGCAGCCGCACGGCTTCGGGGGCGGACAGGATGTCGCGGGGCTTGCGCAGGTCGGCGGCGACGACGGCGGTGCGGTCGTCGCCGGCCAGGACGGCGCGGCTGTGCGCGACGGCCACCGGGTCGTGGTCGACGTAGACGACGCGGGCCTCGGGGCTGGCGGCCTGGGCGACCTCGTGGACGTTGCCGAAGGTGGGGATGCCGGAGCCGATGTCGAGGAACTGGGTGATGCCACGGGAGACGGCGTAGCGGACCGCGCGGCGCATGAAGGCCCGGTTGGCCTGCATGATCTTGGGCAGGCCCGGCATGAACTCCATGGCGCGGCGGGCGGCCTGGCGGTCGACCTCGAAGTTGTGCGATCCGCCCAGGTAGTAGTCGTAGATGCGGGACACGCTCGGCACCGATATGTCGATCCCTGGCGGGGCCCAGGCGGGGCGCTCCATCGCGGTCTCCAAGTCGTGGTCCAGTGCGGTCTTGGCGGGGTCGGACAGCTGTCCGAGCCGAATGTACTGATCATTGCCCAAGGGGGCGAGCAAAAGCGGAAATTGGTGATCCGTTCTTCATCACACACCAAAGGCCCCTGCGACCCCCGCCGCACCGGATGGCCGAAACCGACAAGTCGCTTATGGGATTGAACGACTCTGCGATCGGGTGCCTTCGATTCGTGGCTCAAACCTCTACGGTCCGCGCTCCATCCGTTCAGGCGAACCAGGACCGGCTCCCGCGTGCGCGGGCGCGCGCGAGCCCATGCTGCCGGGGTGAACAGAGCCTCTACCAGGCGCCTGCTGGTGGTCCCCGCCCTGCTGTGGGTGGCCTTGTCGGCCACTCCGGCCGTGGCCGATAGCTGCGCCCACGCGACGATCTGCGCCGACGGCGCCGCAGGCGCCGCCGGGCCGGTCTCAGCCGCCGGCAGCAGCCCCGCAGAAGGGGCCCGGGGTGGCGCACATCACGGCGACGGCCCGCCGGGCGGCCGCGGAAACGGTCATGCCGGCACCCACGGCAACGGCAACGGCAACGGCTGGCACCACGGCGGCGGCCACGGCCACGACGGGCACCACTGCCCTCCGCCGCCGCCCCCGCCGTGCCCGCCGAAGCCCACCCCGCCCCCTCCGCCCAAGCCGACACCGCCGCCCGCGCCCACTCCCCCGCCCGCCCCGAAGCCCACCCCGCCACCGCCGCCGAAGCCGGCCCCCAAGCCCCCCGAACCGCCCGCGCCCAAGCCCGTACCGGCCCCGCACCGCGTGCACGCCGCCCCGGCCCCCGCGGTGACGCCGCCACCGCCACCGCCACCGCCCGTGAAGAAGGCCGTGGCCCGGCCCGCGTACCACGCGGCAGCCGCCAAGCCGGTCGGCCACCACATCTCGCCGGTGACCTTCACGCTCATGACCGCGGCGCCCGCGGTGCTCGCGATCGTCGCGCTGCGCCCGCGCTAGCCCCCGCCCCCACCCGCCCGTGGGCCCCACCCGCCCGTGAAAACCGATTGGGAGTCATCTTGTCGGAATGGCTCGTCCTGACCCTCGCGATGGCCGCGGCCTGCGCCGTCGTGCTGGCCATCGCCTTCTTCAACCACCGCCGGATCGGTGACGACGACGATCCGAACGAGACCCCGGACGTCATCGAGTACATGACGATGATGATCGGGGTGATCTACGCGATCGTGCTGGGCCTGGCGATCGCCGGTGTCTGGGAGGGCCGCGGGGCCGCCCAGGAGTACGTGCGCCAGGAGGCGCAGGCGCTGCACGAGATCAGCGCCCGCGCCCAGGTCTACCCCGCCGACGTGCGGGCGAAGATCCGCTCCGACGTCGACGCGTACGTGACGTACGTGGTGGACACGGAGTGGAAGGAGATGGCCGAGCACGAGTCCGTCACGGACCGCAGCGCCGAGCTGCTGGAGCGCATCCGGCGCGACGTGACCGACTACGTGCCCCAGACCGACCACGAGGGCCAGGCCTACCAGCCCCTCGTGGACCAGGTGGCCCTGGTGGACGACGCCCGCAGTGCGCGCGCCGAGAGCGCGGGGGCGACCATGCCCGGGGTGGTCTGGTTCGGGCTGATCACCGGGGCGCTGGTGACGGTGGGGATGATCTTCACCCTCCAGATCCGCCGCTCGTTCCGGGAGTTGCTGCTGGCGGGCCTGTTCAGCGCGCTGATCGCCTTCCTGCTGTTCCTGATCTGGGACTTCGACGCCCCCTTCGGGCGGGGCATCGCCGCCACCGCCGAGCCGTTCTTCGCGCAGTTCCCCCACCTGGGCCTGGAGGACTGACCGCACGGGCACGCGGGTGGGCCGGCCAAACCGGCGCGGGGCTCCGCGTCACCGGTACGGCCCACCTGCATGCCCCGTTTGCCCGTTTCTGATCGCGGGTCACCGCGCCCGCACCTAGCGTGGCGGACATCGAGGTGCACGACCTCCCACCGGCGGAAAAACCCTTCCGCGGGTGCTCCTCGCCAGATCCGGAGAACCCCCGATGAGCGCGATACGTACCTCCGCCACAGCACTGCTGAGCGCCGGCGCCGCGGGCGCCGTACTCGCGCTCGGTGCCTTCGGCGCGGCCGCCGCGAGCGCGGCCGAGGCGCAGCCCGTCACATCGTTCGGCTTCGCCCTCACCCCGTCCACGGTCGAGCCCGGCGGGCAGACCGTGCTCTCCGTCACCGGCTGCGACGCGGCCTATGCGACCGTCTCCTCGGGCGTCTTCGACACGGTGAGCATCCCGCGCGGCCAGACCGCCCGCGTCCGGGTCGACCGCGACGTCCGGCGCGGGGCCCTCTACTCGGTCACCTTCACGTGCAACGGCGAGAACGGCTCGGCCGACCTCACCATCGCCGGCGGCACCAGCCGGCCCACCACCAGTTCCACCTCCAGCGCCAGGGCCCTGGCGCGGCCCACCGGGACGGCGAGCACGGCCACCGCGGCCACCCGGGGCGCCTCGCTCGGCGTCCGCGGCGGTCTGGGCGGCAGCGCTGCCGGGATGGACCCGTGGGAACTCTGCGCCGGCGGCGGCCTCTTCCTCGTCGCGACGGGCGCGACCGCGTACGCGCTCCGCCGCCGCTCCACCCGCGTGCACTGACGCCGCCCCGGGACCGCCGCCCCCGGACCGCCGCACCGGGGCCACCGCGCCCGGGGCGTTGGGGGACCACTGCCCCGACGGGCCGCCGGATCAACCACCCGCTGACCACCGACCGCCGGTCGCCCCGAGTCCCGGCCTGGATTCGGGGCGGCCTGGATTCGGGGCGACCGGCGGTTCACCGGGCCGGGACCGGGGAGCTCGGCCGGCCGTCAGGTCCGGTTGCGGGCCGGGCGGCGCCGGCGCAGCACGTGGATGCCCGCGCCCAGCGCCCCGGCTCCCACCAGGCTCGCGCCGATGGCCGTCTCGGCGGTGGACGGGCCGAACGAGCCGCCGAGGCCGCCCTGTGCGCCCCTGCCCTCGAGGATCGTGAAGCGGTGCGTGGCGACCAGGCTGTTGTCGTTGCACTTGACGGACAGCGTGTGGTTGCCGGGCGAGGCGTGGTTGAAGATGCGGACGGTCGCGAACCCGATCGAGCCGGCCGACAGGTTGGCCTGCGGAAAGTTGTTGGGCGACCAGACGGTGCCGCCGCGGGTGCAACCGGCGGCGCTGACCTGCATCGTGGAGCCCTGGTGCACGGAGTACGGGTTGACCGTGACGTTGCTGGGCCCCCTGCCGCTGTTGCCTCCGTCGCCGCCCCGGCCGCCGTCCCCGTCGCCGCCCCGGACGCCGGCCAGGCCGCCCGCGGGGAGGCCGCCCGCGGGGAGACCGTCCGCGGGGAGGCCGCGGGTGCCGGGCGGATCGCCTGCGGGGGCGGCCGCGGGGGCACCAGGTGCTCCGGGCACCTCGCCCACGGGTGCCGCCGCGGGGGCCTCCGGAGCGGCGGGCGCCTCGGCCGCGGGAGCCGCCGCGGGAGCACCCGGGCCGGTCGGCGCCTCGGCCGCGGGGGCCGGCGCGGGGGCACCCGGGCCGGCCGGCGGATCCGCCGTGGGGGTGGCCCGGGCGCCGGGCGGGTCGCTTACGGGGTTCGCCGAGGCCAACGGGATACTGAGACCGACGGCGGCGCAGGCCGCCGCGGTCACGGTGAGAGCGCGCAGAACACGCATGGTGGAACCTCCAGCGGAAAGCGCCCCGGAGCGGTCGCCCGGGCTGATCGACGAGAACGCCTCCCACCAGGAACCCTCGGGTCGCCCCGCAAGCAGCGCATGTCCGGCTTTGGGCCGCACGGTTGAGCGACACGCCGAGGGGTTGGCACTGCTGCTGACGGATCCGCAGGTCACGACCCGTCAGCTGTTTATGTGATGAATACCTGTATGGGCGCATCCGTTCCGGACGGGCCACCCGTTCGCCCTTCACCGATCGCCGTCTTGCGGAACCGGCCTTAGCGTGCCTGGAGAAGGGCGTACCGGGGTGGGACGGGAGCGCGGGTCGGGACCCCCGCGTCGGGAAGGGAGAGCCATGACCGAGGACGAGAGCGAGCAGCCGCCGAGAAGACGATCACCCTGGGGCGTGCTCGCACTGGTCATGCTCAGCGGCCTCGCCCTGATGCGCAACGGAGCGGGCCTCGAGGACGGGCCGCCGCAGCCGACGGCGGCCTCGGCGGTGGCACCCGCCATGCCGCCTCCGTCGGGCGCCGCCGTGCCGCAGGCGCCGGTACCGGCTCCCGTGGCGCCGATGCCGCCGGAGCCGCTGGGGCATTCCTCCGTGCAGCGCATCCGGATCCCCGAGATCAAGGTGGACGCGCCGGTGATGACGGTCGGGGTGGACGCCCAGGGCTGGATCGACGCCCCGCCGCCGGAGGACCCGAACCTGGCGGGCTGGTACCTCAACGGGATCTCCCCGGGCCAGCGCGGTTCGGCGGTGATCGTCGGACACGTCGACAACGCGCAGGGACCCGCCGTCTTCTACGGCCTGGGTTCGCTGCACAAGGGCAACCACATCGAGGTGCAGCGCTACGACGGGCGCACGGCGGTGTTCGAGGTGTACGGGGTGGAGGTGTTCTCCAAGGACTCCTTCCCCGGCGCCCGGGTCTACGGGGACACCGGCCTGCCCGAGCTCCGGGTGATCACCTGCGGCGGCAACTACTCCAGGGCCCGGGGCTACGACGGCAACGTGGTCGTCTTCGCCCGGATGGTCTCGGCCCGCTGACGGCCGGGTGGGGCGCGGTGTCCGCCGCGGGCGGCACCGGCCCCGTACGGCACGGCCCCCTCGCGACACGGTCCCGTACGGGACCGACCGGCGAGGGGGCGGCCTCAGCGCGGCGGCAGTGGCGGGAGGGTCATGCGGTAGCCGCGGGCGAGGAGTTGGGGAAGGTACGCGGTCAGCGCCCGGACGGTCTGGATCCGGTCGCCGCCCGCATCGTGGTTGAGGACGATCACGCCGGGTCCGGCGCGGTGCAGGACGCGCGAGATGATCGTGGCCGTGCCCGGATCCTTCCAGTCGAAGCTGTCGACGGTCCACGCGAGCGGCTCCATGCCCAGCTCGGCCCCGATCTCGAACGCGGCCCGGTTCCACTCCCCGTACGGCGCGCGGAACCACACGGGCGGCTCCCCCACCGTCTCCTGGACCAGCTCGCTGGTACGGGCGATCTCGGCTGCGAGGTCGGGCCGGCTGAGCCTGGGGATGTGGGGGTGGGACCAGGTGTGGTTGCCGATGACGTGGCCCTCGGCGGTCATCCGGCGCAGCAGGTCCCTGTTCTCGGAAGCCCTCTCCCCGCAGACGAGGAACACCGCGCGGACGTCGTACCGGGCGAGGGTGTCGAGGATGTGCGGGGTGTGGCGGGAGTCGGGGCCGTCGTCGAAGGTGAGGACCATGGCCCCCGCCTTGCTCGCCTCGGGCGGGAGTTCCATGACGGGGCGGGTGCGGACGGTGGGTCTCGCCGTGGGCGCGCGCAGGGGCACCTCCGCGGTCATGGGGCTCAGGCGGTACGGGGTGCGGGCGGACGTCTGCGGCCGCGGGGCCCGGACTCCGCGCGGTCCGGGGCCGCCGCCGAATCTGGGCTGCGCGCCCGTGGGCCCGACGCCGGCACCAGGACCGGCTCCCGCACCGGTTCCGCCGCCGGCGGTCTGCCCGGGGGTGCCGGTGCCGCCGTCGGCGAGCAGTCCGCAGGCCCCGGCGATTCCGAGGAAGACGGCGGTCCGCAGGACCACGCGCCGCCCTACTGTCGGCTCGTCATTTTTCATTATTACTACGTACCAACGACTTCGCCGCAGAGGCCTGGAGGCGCGGACGCGCCCGCCTCCCCTCACCCGGTCGGCGGATCAGCCGCGCCGCACCAGCGGGAACGGCAGCGTCTCGCGGATCGTCAGGCCCGTGAGGAACATGACGAGCCGGTCCACCCCGATCCCCAGGCCGCCGGTCGGCGGCATCGCGTACTCCAGGGCGTCCAGGAAGTCCTCGTCGAGCTCCATCGCCTCCGCGTCGCCGCCCGCCGCCAGCAGCGACTGGGCGGTCAGCCGGCGCCGCTGCTCGACGGGGTCGGTGAGCTCCGAGTAGGCGGTGCCCAACTCGGTGCCGAAGGCCACCAGGTCCCAGCGCTCGGCGAGGCGCGGGTCCCCGCGGTGCTGGCGGGTCAGCGGGGAGACGTCGGTGGGGAAGTCCTTGTAGAAGGTGGGCAGGGTGGTCTTCTCCTCCACCAGCCGCTCGTACATCTCCAGCACCACGTCCCCGCGGGTGTCCTCCGGCGCGTGCGGCACCCCGGCCCGGTCGCACAGCGCGCGCAGCGCATGCTCCCCGGTGTCGGCGTCGACCGGTTCGCCGAGCGCCTCGCTGATCGCCCCGTAGACGGTCCTGACCGGCCAGGGTCCCGAGATGTCGTGGACGGTGAGCTTGCCGTCCGGTCCCGCCTTGTGGGCGATCGGCTCGCCGAACGCTGCGCTCGCCGCGCCCTGGATCAGCTCGCGCGTGAGGTCGAGCATCACGTCGTAGTCGGCGAAGGCCTGGTAGGCCTCCAGCATCGTGAACTCGGGGTTGTGCTTGTAGGACACGCCCTCGTTGCGGAAGGTGCGGCCCATCTCGAAGACCTTCTCCAGGCCTCCCACGCACAGCCGCTTGAGGTACAGCTCGGGCGCGATGCGCAGGTACAGGTCGAGGTCGTAGGCGTTGATGTGGGTGCGGAAGGGCCGGGCGTTGGCGCCGCCGTGGATCTGCTGGAGAATCGGGGTCTCGACCTCCAGGTAGCCGCGGTCGAGCAGCCCCTGGCGCAGGGCCTGGACGGCGGCCGAGCGGGCCCGTACGACGTCCCGGGCCTCGGGGCTGGCCACCAGGTCGAGGTAGCGGCGCCGGACCCGGGCCTCGGGGTCGGCCAGGCCCTTGCGCTTGTCCGGCAGGGGGCGCAGGCATTTGCCGGTGAGCTGCCAGGAGGTGACGACGAGGGAGAGCTCGCCGGACTTGCTGGTGCCGATCTCCCCGGTGGCGAGGACGTGGTCGCCGAAGTCGACCCGGGAGGTGAAGGCGTCCAGTACGTCCGCCCCCGCCTCATCGCGGGTGAGCAGCAGCTGTATGTCCCCCGACCAGTCGCGCAGGACCGAGAAGACCACGCCGCCGAGGTCGCGTACGACCATGACGCGCCCGGCGAGGGTGGCCCGTTCGCCGGTGCGGGCGCCGGGCGGGCCGCCGGGGTGGGCGGCCCGCAGCCCGGCCGCGGTGTGGGTGCGCGGGGGGATGCCGACCGGGTACGGGTCCACGCCGGCCGCGCGGATGCGCTCCAGTTTGTCGTGGCGGACCCGTACCTGATCGGGGAGCCGCTCGGCCGGGGCGGCGCGCCCCTCCTCCAGCGCGGCGAGTTCCAGGCCGAGCGCGTCGAGGGAGGGCAGGCCCTCGGTGGTGGCGGGGGCGGCGGCGCCGCCCTTGGGGTGGCCCTTGCCCCAGAGTTTGCGCAGGCTGGGTACGGAGACGAAGCCCTCGGCGATCCCGGAGGCGAGGCTGACCCGGGCGAGCGAACCGGCGTCCTGGTAGCACAGGAACCGCGGGTACCACTCGGGCCCGTACTTGACGTTGGAGCGGTACAGGGCCTCCAGCTGCCACCAGCGGGAGAGGAACAGCAGCAGCCGGCGCCACAGCTTGAGGACCGGGCCGGCGCCGATGCGGCCGCCCTCCTCGAACGCGGAGCGGAAGACGGCGAAGTTGAGGGAGATCCGGCGCACGCCGAGGCCGGGGGAGGCGGCGCACAGCTCGGCGACCATGAACTCCATGACCCCGTTGGGGGCGGTGCGGTCGCGGCGCATCAGGTCCAGGGAGATGCCGTCCCTGCCCCAGGGGACGAAGGACAGCAGGGCGATCAGATCGCCGTCCTTGTCGAAGGCCTCGACCAGCAGGCAGTCCCCGTCGGCGGGGTCGCCGAGCCGGTCCAGGGCCATGGAGAACCCGCGCTCGGTCTCGGTGTCGCGCCAGGTGTCGGCGCGGTCGATGATCCGCTCCATCTCCTCCTCGGTGAGGGCGGAGTGGCGGCGGACGAGGGTGGTGGCGCCGGCCCGTCTGACGCGGTTGACGGCCTGGCGGGTGACGCGCATGTCGCGGCCGTCGAGGTCGAAGTGGGCGACGTGGAGGATGGCCTCGTCGCCGAGCTGGAGGGCGCTGAGCCCGGAGCGGGCGTAGGCGGTGGCGCCGTCCTCGGAGGCGCCCATCACGGCGGGCTGCCAGCCGTGGCGGCGGGCGACGCCGAGCCAGGCGTCGATGGCGGGGGTCCAGGCGCCCGGGTCGCCGACCGGATCGCCGCTGGCGAGGCAGACGCCGGCCTCGACGCGGTAGGTGACGCAGGCCTTGCCGTTGGGGGCGAAGACGACGGCCTTGTCGCGGCGGGTGGCGAAGTAGCCGAGGGAGTCGCTGCGGCCGTACGCACGGAGCAGGGCGCGGATGCGGGGCTCCTCGTCGCCGTGCAGGGCGGCGGTCAGCCGCTGGGAGCGAAAGAGGGTGGCGGCGGCGTTCAGCAGGGCGAGGGCGCCGAAGAGGCCGAGGAGGAAGTTCAGGGGGCGCGGCGGGCGGCCGTCGAACTGGCGGTCGGAGAACAGGCCGCCGAAGACCTGTTTGGCGGCCCAGTCCAGCCACTGGTCGCGGGGCAGGGTGCCGGGGAACAGCGCGACGAGCCCCCAGCCGAGCAGGACGGCGGCGAGCAGGCCGAGGCCCAGGACGAGCAGGGCCCGCCAGAAGGCGCCGGGGCGGGAGGCGGCGTAGAACTCCCTGCGCCCGGCGACCAGGAGGACCAGGGCGGCGACGGCGATGGCCATGGAGGGGCCGCCGATCCAGTAGTCCCCGTCGGCCATGATCATCAGGTCGACCGCGACCAGCAGGGCCAGATAGGTGACGACGATCCACCAGGCCACCTTCTTGCGGGTGCCGAGGGCGGCCGCGAGCAGGAAGAGGAAGACGGCGTAGGCGAGGTTCGCGCTGACGGGCACCACGAACTCGTCGAGGAAGCGCACCACGTGCCGCAGGAGGTGGCGCAGCGTCGGGGAGAGCGCGAGGACGGCGCAGAACACTCCGAGCGTGCCGAAGAACGCGGCGAATCCGTCCGGCACCCGGTTCATGAAGCGGTTCCGGGTGCCGCGGGTGCCGCCGGGGCCGCCGGTGCCGCGGGTCTCCTCCAGAGTGGCGCTCATGGTTCGCACTGTAGGGAGGGCGCCGGGGCTCCGCGCGACGAAGCCCATGGCCCCCTGTCAGGGATTGCCGGCCATCGTCAGGCCGTCCTTGGCCGCCCCGCGGCTGAGGACGGCCCCGGCTATGGCCTCCTGGGCGCGGCGGCGGTCGCCGCCGACCGGGTCCGCGGCCAGGGCGGCCGGAAGGTTGAGGACCTGGCCGGCGGACAGGTCCATCATCTGCGGTATGAACTCGGCCTTGGTGACCTGCCAGCGCCCGCCGGGGGCCGCGGGCGGGGCGAAGGTGAAGCGGCCGATGGAGCCGTAGTTGCCGCGCACGTCCCGTGCGCCCGAGTGGTTGAACATCTCGCCGGCGACCTGGTCGCCCATGCCGTAGATGATCCAGGTCCCGTTGACCTTCTCGTAGGCCTGCGGTATGTGGGCGTGGGTCCCGAGTATCAGGTCTATGTCGGGGCGTCCGGCGGTCTGCGAGGCGGTCAGGGCCTTGCCGAGGGAGAGCTGCTTCTCGTCCGGCTCGGTCTGCCATTCGGTGCCCCAGTGCAGGCTGACCAGGACCACGTCCGCGCCCGCCTTCCGGGCGGCCCGCGCGTCCGCGATGATCCTGTCCTTCTCCATGAGGTTGACGGCCCAGGGCCGGCCCGGGGGCATCGGGTAGCCGTTGGTGTCGTACGTGTAGGCGAGGTGGGCGACCTTCGCGGTCCCGGCCGCGTACAGGGTCGGGGCGGCCGCCTCGGCTGCCGTACGGGCCGATCCGGCGTGCTTGAGGCCGACGCGGTCGAAGGTGTCGAGGGTGCGTCCCAGCCCCTCGGCCCCGGCGTCGAGGGTGTGGTTGGAGGCCGTGGAGCAGCCGTCGTAGCCGGCGTCGCGGAGCCCTTCGGCGACCTGGGGCGGGGACTGGAAGGCGGGGTATCCGGTGAACGGGCCGCCGTCGGGGCCGTAGACGGTCTCCATATGGCATATGGCCAGGTCGGCGGCCGAGACGACCGGCTTGACCTTGGCGAACATCGGCTTGAAGTCGTAGCCGTTGCCGCCGGCGTCGTTGTGCGCGCGCTTGATGATCGAGTCGTGCGGCAGTACGTCGCCGCTGGCGACCAGGGTGAATCCGCGGGCGGCGGTGGACCGGCCGGCGCTCGGTGGTGGGTCCTGGGGGTTGCCGAGGCGGGCCGAGGCGGGTTCCTTGCCGGCCGTGCAGGCGGCGGCCGCGGCCGAGAGCAGGGTGGCCGAGAGGAGGGCGAGGGCCCGTCGGGCGTGCGGGGTCATGGGGGGCTCCATTCATGGGACTGCCTGATCATCTTTTAACCCATCAGGGGGGTGGTGCGCGTGTCGGCCGGCGGATCCGCCACCCGGCGGCCCGTTCGGCGCGCCGTTCGACCGTTCGTCGCCGGGCGCGGCCGCCCACCGGACCACCCGGGTGCTTGGGCGCAACGCCCGGGCCGGACCGTTCCCGCCGGCGCCCGGCGCAGGTCAGGGTGGGCCCATCAGCCCCGAACGGACCCAGGAAGGAGCCACTCGTGCCCCTCTCCCCCGCCCTCGCGCGCACCGACCCCGAGGCGCTGGCCGAACTCCAGCGCGACCACGGACGGGCTCTGTTCGGTTTTCTGCTCGGCCTCACCGGCGGCGACTCCCAGCGCGCCGAGGACCTCGTCCAGGAGACCCTCGTACGGGCCTGGCAGCACCCGGAGGTCCTCTCCAGCGGCCACGAGTCCATGCGGCCCTGGCTGTTCACCGTGGCGCGGCGGCTCGCGATCGATGCGCGGCGGGCGCGCCTGTCCCGACCGCAGGAGGTCGACGCGGAGGGCCTGGAGCAGGCGGCGGCGCCCGAGGACGCGGTGGCCGGCTCGGTCACGGCGATCGACGTCCGCCGGGCCGTGGGCTCCCTGGGCCCGGAGCACCGGGAGGTGCTGATGCAGGTCTACTTCCGGGACCGCTCGGTGGCCGAGGCGGCGGCGGAGCTCGGCATCCCCGCCGGCACCGTCAAGTCCCGTACGCACTATGCCCTGCGCGCCCTGCGCAAGGGACTCCAGGGATACGGATACGGCCTCGGCGCCTGATCATCCCGGAAATCCACTCACGGAACGATCCCAATGCACGCGGATCGGACAGAAACCGCACGGAAATCGGCCTTAGACCGTTCAAGTTGAGTAAACATCCCCCGTTGTGCGAGGCGCTCGGTGAAGGCTCGACGCTGACGACGGCAAGCTCGACACGCGGGAGAAGGTGGAACGGTGCAGCCCGAGGGTACGAACGGCACCAGTGACGGCGGGCTCGCGGTGCCCATGGCATGGCTCTACGCGGAGTACATCGCCGACGAACTGCTGCGCACGGGCCGGCTGATCCCGGCCAGTACCCTGGAGTTCCGTGCCGGGCGCGACACGCTCGCCCTGACCATCTACCTCTCGGACGCCGCCGGCGAACTCTCCGGCATCCGGGTCGTCTCGCAGCTCGACGAGTGGCTGTCGCTGACCGCGTACGGGCACCCCTGGCGCGACTGGGTGCACACCCGGTTCCTCGCCCTGGGTGAGGAGGCCCGCGAGAGCGGCCGCGGCGAGGACCCGGACCTGGAACTGGCCCGCGCCGCCTGGGGCTGGCTGGACCGCACCGAGCTGTTCGCCACCAACCTCGACCCGGGCCGTCACGGCCACACCGACCTGCCGCACGGCCTCGACGAGAACGCCCGCGTGTGGACGCCCGCCTGGCAGCTCGGGCTGCCGCTCGGCCACTTGGCCATGCACCTGTTCTGAGCCGTCGGCGGGGCCGGAGTTGCCGGCGGGGTTGGTCGTGCCTACAGGCGGCGCTGCGGGGCCGGGGCCTCGGCGGGGTCCATCACCAGGCCGGTGAAGTCCGCCTCGTTGCGCTCGGCCCGCTTCACGTACCGGCGGGCGGTCAGCCACAGCAGCGGGTACACCGCCGGCCCGAGCACCACCCACACCAGCGGCCCCGAGGCCGCGCCCGGCAGCACCAGCAGGACCGGCAGGACCGCGGCCGGCAGCCCGAGCGCGGCCAGGACCCACAGCCCGGCCCGCAGCTGGCTGCGCATCAGGGCCCGTACGTAGGTGGCGCCCAGGGTGGTCTGCTCGGAGATCTCGGAGCGGGCCGGGGTGTGGGCGGGCGGACGGCGGCGGCCACCGCGCGGCACGCCCGTGACGGTCTCCCGCCGGGGCGGCGGCGGGGGCGGGGGCAGCTGCTCAGGGGACATGGAGCCGGAGTGTACGGCTCACTTGAGGAGACGGGACAGCCTGCGGTCGGCGAGCGGCTTGCCGCCGGTCTGGCAGGTCGGGCAGTACTGGAGCGAGGAGTCCGCGAACGACACCGAGCGGATGGTGTCCCCGCACACCGGGCACGGCTCCCCGTCCCGCCCGTGCACCCGCAGCCCGCTCTTCTTCTCGGCCTTCAGCTGGGCGGCGGCCGTGCCGTGGGCGCGCTCGACCGCCTCGCGCAGGGTGCTCCGTACCGCCTCGTACAGCCGGGTGACCTGCTCCTCGTCGAAGGCGGAGGCCAGCCGATACGGCGAGACCTTCGCCGCGTGCAGGATCTCGTCGCTGTACGCGTTGCCGATCCCGGCGATCACGCCCTGGTCGCGCAGGACCCCCTTGATCTGCCGCCGCTCCCCCGCCAGCAGCCCGGCGAACGCGTCCCGGTCGAAGCCCTCGGCCAGCGGGTCGGGGCCGAGCCGGGCGATGCCCGGCACCTCCTGGGGGTCGTGGACCACGTACACGGCGAGGCGCTTCTGCGTGCCCGCCTCGGTGAGGTCGAAGCCGGCGCCGTCCTCCAGCACCACGCGCAGGGCGAGCGGGCCCTTGCCGGGCCGCGGAGGGCGGTCCGGGAGGGTGTCGTGCCAGCGCAGCCAGCCGGCCCGGGCCAAGTGGGTGACGAGGTGGAGCGCGCCGATCCGCAGGGCGAGGAACTTGCCGTACCGGGCGGTGGGGCCCGCGGTCTGTCCTTCGAGGGCGGTGAGCGGCGGGTCGTAGGTCTTGAGCACGCTGACGGCGAGCGGGAGGACGCGCGCGACCACCCGCTCGGTGAGGTGCTCGTCGAGGAACTCCCTCAGGGCCTCGACCTCCGGGAGCTCGGGCATGCCCCCAGCCTGACCGCCCGGGCGGCGATCCGCGAGCGGGGCGGCCCGCGGCGCCCGGTCGGGCCGGGGGTGGGGCGGTCGGGTCGGGTCAGGGCGCCTCGGCCGTACGGTCGGGTGCCGCGCGGTCAGGTCACCACGAACTCGCACCACACGCACTTGCCGCTGCCCCGCGATTCCACCCCCCACACGTCGGCCAGCCGGTCCACCAGCATCAGGCCGCGGCCCGAGACCCCCGAGTCGCCGGCCTCCCGGCGGCGCGGAAGCGCGCTGGAGCGGTCCTCCACCTCGACGCGGAGCCGGCGGTCCGGGGCCGTCAGGACGCGCAGGGTCACGATCGCGGGCCCGTCGGTGTGCATCAGGGCGTTGACGATCAGCTCGTCCGCGACGAGCTCGATCTCGTCGGCCCGCTCCCCCGCGCCCCAGGCCCGTACCGCCGCGCCGATCATGTGGCGGGCCGCGACGAGGGCCTCGGGGTCGCCCGGGGCCACGTGCTGCTGGAGGCGGCCGCCGCCCTGGGGGCTCTCCTCGACGTGGCGGCGCAGCAGGAGCAGCGCCATGTCGTCGTCGCCGCCGCGCTCGTCGATCGCCTCGCACAGCCGGTCGGCCAGCCGCTGGAGGTCGGCGGGGCCGGCGCGGACCAGCCCGGTCAGCAGCCGCACCCCGTCGTCGAGGTCGGCTCCAGGGTGTTCGACCAGTCCGTCGGTGCACAGCAGGAGCGTTTCACCGGGGTCCAGCTCCACGGTGGTCACCGGGTACTCCAGCCGGCCGAACTCCGCCGAGAGCCCGAGCGGCATGCCCCCCTCGACGCGGAGCCGGCGGCAGTCCCCGTCCCGGGTGCGCAGCAGCGGGTCGATGTGCCCGGCCCGGACGGCCTGGAGGACGCCCGTCGACAGGTCAGCCTCCACGTAGGTGCAGGTCGCGAAGCGGTCGGTGTCCAGCTCGTGCAGGAACACCGAGGCGCGGGCCATCACCGTGCCCGGCGCGTGCCCCTCGGCCGCGTACGCGCGCAGGACGATGCGCAGCTGGCCCATGACCGCGGCCGCGTGCGTGTCGTGGCCCTGGACGTCGCCTATGACGGCGCCGACCCGGCCGCCCGGCAGGGGGATGACGTCGTACCAGTCGCCGCCGATGTCCTGGCCCATGCGCGCGGAGCGGTAGCGGACCGCGATCTCGCCGCCCTCGACGGAGGGCAGGCGGCGCGGCAGCATCGCCTGCTGGAGGCCCTCGGCCAGGTCGTGCTCCTGTTCCAGCAGCATGGCGCGCTGCAGGCTCTGCGCGATGCTGCTGCCGAGGGCGACGAGGAGGTTGCGCTCCTCCTGGGTGAAGCCGTCCTTGTCCTTGTAGAGCAGGCCGATCGCGCCGATGGGGCGGGCCTGGGCGATCAGCGGCAGGTAGGCGGCCGCCGAGATGTCCATGTACGAGATCTTCGCCCAGAGGTCCGGGTAGTCCTCGGCGAACTCGTCCGCGCTGTCGAGGAAGCGGGGCTGGAGCGAGCGGACGACCTCGCTCATCGGGTAGCCCTCGTCGATCCGGGTGTAGCGGGTGCCGGGGACGAAGCTGCCCTCGGGACCCTCGGCGACGAGGTGGATCCGGCCGGCCTCGACCAGTCCCATCACCATGCCCATCGAGCCGAGCCGCTCCAGGCCGTGGGCGTCGCCGATGACGTCGATGACGTCCCGTACGGTGCGGGCGTGGGCGAGGGCGGCGGTGGTGCTCTCGACGACCGAGGTCTGGCGGCGGCGCTCCTCGTCCAGGCCGAGGCGCTCCGCCGAGTGGCTGAGCTCCTCGGTGGCGTCGCGGACGATGCCGATGATGCGGTAGGGGCGGCCGGTGCCGTCACGCAGGACGCGGCCCTGGGTGTGGGTCCAGCGCAGCTGCCCGTCGCGGCAGCGGATGCGGAAGTACGCGCCGTAGTTGTCCTCGCGGCTCTTCAGGGCGCTGGAGACGAGGGCGTCGAGCCGGGTCGACTCGGCGGCGGGAACCCGCCGGGAGAGGGATTCGGGGCGCCCGTCGTACTCCTCGGGCGGCGTGTCGAACACGTCGAGGGCCGCTGCGTCCATGTGCATGAGACCGGTGTCCAGGTCCCAGTCGAAACTTCCCATGCGGTTCAGCGAGAGCGACCGGTCCGGGTGTGCGGGCCAGTCGTCCGGCAGCGATACGGTGGTCGGCACCGATCCACCATGACACACGGGAGGGTCAGGCGCTCCCCCGGTCGAAGGGGGACTCCCAGGGGTCGGACGGCTCGCCGCCCTGGTCGAACAGCTCACGCGGCTCGCCCGGCTCGAACGCATCGTACGGCTCGCGCGGCTCCGACGCGTCGTACGGCTCCTGCGGCGCGAAAGGCTTGTACGGCTCGCTCGGCTCGTACGGCTCCGCGGGGTCCGCCGGGGCGTCCGGCCAGGCAAGCGGGCCGTCGGGGCTGGGCGGGTCCGGGGGGACGGCCGGGTCGGCCCCCCGGAACTGCTGCGGCGGGTCGGCGGGGGGTACGTCGGGGGCGATCGTCGGCGGGTTGGGCAGGGCTTCCGCGCGCGGGGGCACGGGCTGCGGCGTACGGCGCGGGGCGGGCTTCTCCGGCACCAGCGGCCGGTCCGGCACCGGGCGGCCCGGCGGCGGGGCGGGGGTCGCGGGCGCGGCCGAGCCGGGCACGGAGCCCGGGGGGCCGGGCGGCCGGGCGGGGGCCGGGGCCACGGACGAGGGGGAACCGGTGGGGATGCCGTCGGCCGGGTCGTGCGCGGGCAGCGCCTGGGGGGTGCGGTCCCGGGCGCCGGCGTCGCCGATGGTGCGCTCGATCCAGGTGTTGTCGGCGGTGTTGGCGATGACCAGGCTGCCGACCGGGTGGGGGGTCGGTTCGATGACGATGACCTGGTTGGCCTGGTAGCCGCTCCACTGTTCGCCCTTGAGCACCGGGGAGCCCTTGGGGGCGCGCGGCGCGAGCAGCGGATTGCCGCAGGCGCACCGGACCCGGGGCATGCCGTAGCCGTCGACGAGGACGGCGGAGCCGGCCTGGAGGACGGCCTGGAAGGCATGGGCGCTCCCGTCCCGGAAGCCGTGGCTGGTCACCCGGGTGTCGGCGCGGAGCACGACCGGGGTGAGGCCGCGCAGGAACTCGGGGAGCTTCGCCTGCTCCACGCCGGCGGCCCGGGCGAAGGCGGCGGCCTTGCCGTCCTCGGCGGTCAGGGCGCGCAGCTGCTGTTCGACGTCGCAGCTGCCGAGCCCGCGGGCGCCGCCGTAGAGGCCGGGGGTGGCCGCGCCCACGGTGCGGATGCCGCGGCCGGTGGCATTGGGCAGCGGGGGCTGGACGGGGGCGGACTCGGCGGTGGCGCTGGAGGCGGTGAAGGGGTCGGGGCCCGCGGTGGCCACCGGCTGGAGTTGGACGTCCTGGCTCTCGGGGCCGGCCGCGCCACTGGTCTCCTCGGCACCGCCGCAGGCCGCGGCGAGCAGGCCGAGCAGCGTGAAGAGGGCGGTGCGGGCCGGGGTGTGACGGCGCGGCGCCTGACGAGCTGTCGGTACGGGCACGTGATTCTCCCTGTTCGCCCCGGTTGTTCCCCTCCTGTCTGCCGTATCGGCGCGGGGGCCGCAACCGGAGCGCCGGACGGGGCGGACCGCGATCCGCCGGGGGCGGACGATCGCCCTTGAACATGTTCAAGGAACCCCGTAAGGTCACGATCGCGAGTTGAACGCGTTCAAGGAATTTCGGCCGCGCCCGGCGTCCGGGCGCTGGGAGGGGAGTCCGCCGTGACGGTACTGGTGAACCTGATCGTCACCGTCGGCATGCTCGGCATCGTCCCTGCCGGACTGCGCCTCATCGACCCGGTGGGGCTCCGCACCTGGGCCCGGTTCTGGCCGCTCGCGGCCGTCCCCGGGGCCGTCTGCCTCTGGCTGCCGCGCGGCCCTGCCGCCACGGCCCTCGCCGCCCTCTACGCGGCGGCCGCACTGGCCCTCGCCGCGACGCAGGTCCCGGCCCGGCTGCTGCGGAGCCCGAAGCGCACCCCGGCCGCGCGGAGCCGCGGGCCCGCTCCCGCCGAGATCGCCGTGCTCACCGCGCTGGCCTCGCCCGCGGTCGCCGCGGCCGCGCTGGTCGCCGAGCGCGCGGGGTACCGGCTGTTCGGCTTCGACCTCGACATCCTGGCGCTGACCGTCCCGCACTTCCACTTCGCCGGGTTCACCGCCGCCCTGGTCGCCGGCCTGGTGTGCCGGGCCGCGCCGGGCCCCCGGTCCCGGCAGGCGGCGTACAGCGTGCCCTGCGGGACGCTGCTGGTCCTCCTCGGCTACTTCGTGGACGACTGGGCCGAGCTGGCGGGCGCGGTGGTGCTGACCGCCGGGATGTGGACGGTGGCGCTGGTGACCTGGCGGGAGATCCGGCCCGCCGGCCGCGCCCCCGGCGTCCGGGCGCTGTTCGGGGTGTCGGCGGCCGTGCTGGCGGTCACCATGGCCCTGGCCCTGTGGTGGGCGCTGGGCGAGGCCGCCGGGATCGTGCACCCCACCTTGACCTGGATGGCCGCGACCCACGGTCTCGGCAACGCGCTCGGCTTCGCCCTGTGCGCGGTACTGGCCTGGCGCCGGCTCTCCGCCGGCGCATCCCCGGAGGGAGCCGCCCCATGACCCGACTGCTCAACGCCGACCGGGCGACGTTCAACTACCCGGAGCAGGGTGCGACCGCCCGGCTGCCGCTGCCAGCCGGCTACAACCACCTGCACCACCGCACCCGGATCGGCTCCGGCCGGGCCGCGTTCGAGGCCGCCGGGGCCGCCGTGACCACCCTCGGGGCGCACCGGGCGTCGGGGATGCGGGTCCGCTGCAGCCACGGCGCCGTGCGGCCCGGGAGCCGGGTGGTGGTGGGCATCGGCTTCGGGCCGCTGCGGATCGACGCGCCGTGCCGGGTGGTCTGGACGGCGTACGAGCCCACCCGGACCGGATTCGCCTACGGGACGGTGTCCGGCCATCCGGAGCGCGGGGAGGAGTCCTTCCTGGTGCACCGGGACCCGGACGGCGCGGTGTGGTTCGAGGTGACCGCCTTCAGCCGCCCCGCCCGGTGGTACACGCGGCTGGCGGGGCCGGTCGTGCCCTTCCTCCAGCGGTGCTACGCGGCCCACCTGGGCCGGACCCTGCGCAGGCTGGTCGCGGCCGCCTGAGCCGGGCGCCGCCGTCCGTGCGACCGCGCCGCCCGCGGCCCGCGCCGCCCCGATGGCCGCGGCCGCCCCGGCCGCCGGATACTGGAGGCGATGGACTGGTTCACGGCGCCCGGCTACTGGCTGGCCCGGCTGGTCTTCCAGCGGGCCCTCGCCGGCGTCTACCTCTTCGCCTTCCTCGGGGCCGCGCTGCAGTTCCGGGCCCTGATCGGGGCGCACGGGATGCTGCCCGTGCCGCGGTACGTGCGGTACGTGCCGTTCAAGCACGCCCCGAGCCTGTTCCAAGTGCGCTACTCGGACCGCCTCTTCGCCTCCTGCGCCTGGGCGGGCACGGCCCTGGCCGCCGCGCTCGCAGCGGGCGCGGGGGACCTCGTGCCGCTGGCCGCGGCCATGGCGATGTGGGCGGTGCTGTGGCTGCTGTACCTGTCGATCGTGAACGTGGGGCAGACCTGGTACTCCTTCGGCTGGGAGTCCCTGCTGCTGGAGATCGGCTTCCTCGCGGTCTTCCTCGGCAATGCGCGGGCCGGCCCGCCGGTGCTGGTGCTGTGGCTGCTGCGGTGGGTGGTCTTCCGGGTGGAGTTCGGCGCGGGGCTGATCAAGATGCGCGGGGACTCCTGCTGGCGCAAGCTCACCTGCTTGTACTACCACCACGAGACGCAGCCGATGCCGGGACCGCTGAGCTGGTTCTTCCACCATCTGCCCAGGCCCCTGCACCGGGTGGAGTGCGCGGCCAACCACGTGACGCAACTGGCCGTCCCGGTCCTGCTGTTCACCCCGCAGCCGGTGGCCTCGTACGCGGCCGGGATCATCATCGCCACCCAGCTGTGGCTGGTGCTCTCGGGAAACTTCGCCTGGCTGAACTGGCTGACGATCACGCCGGCGCTGGCGGCCGTCGACTTCACCGGGCTCGCGGGGCCGCCGCCGGCCGCCGCCCACCGCGGCGCGCCCGTGTGGTTCGTGGTGCTGGTGTGCGCGGTGACGGCGCTGGTGCTGTGGCTGAGCCGGCACCCGGTGCGCAACATGGTCTCGCGCCGCCAGGTGATGAACCGCTCCTTCGACGCGCTGCACCTGGTCAACACGTACGGGGCCTTCGGCACGGTCGGCCGGATCCGCGACGAGGTGGTCGTCGAGGGCACCGCGGACCCGGTGCCCCGCGAGGACGGCGCGTGGCGGGAGTACGGGTTCAAGGGCAAACCGGGCGATCCGCGCCGCCTCCCGCGCCAGTTCGCCCCGTACCACCTGCGCCTGGACTGGCTGATGTGGTTCGCGGCGCTCTCCCCCGGCTATGCGCGCGACTGGTTCGGGCCGTTCGTGGAGCGGCTGCTGGCCGGCGACCGGGACACGCTGCGGCTGATCCGCAGCAACCCGTTCCCCGACGCCCCGCCCGTCTACGTCCGGGCGAGGCTGTACCGCTACCGGTTCACCACCTGGCGGGAGCTGCGCGAAACCGGGGCGTGGTGGCACCGGCGGCTGCTGCGCGAGTACCTCCCGCCGACCCGTCTCGCCCGGGCCGCGGACTCCGGGCGAGCAGGGGACTCCGGGCGGGCCGGGGCCCGGTCAGAGGCCGAGTAGCGCGGCCTCCCGCTCGGCGTCGACGCCCTTCATCGGCCGGTCCGGGCGGTGCGGGGCCACGCCGCCGAGGGAGCGCAGCCAGGCCCAGGTGTCGGCCGCGGTCTCCTCGACGGGGCGGCACGTCAGTCCGGCCGCCACCGCCTTGGAGACGTCTGCGGTCATCATGAAGTCGTACAGCTCGCCCGGGGGGAGCCACATCGGCAGCTCGACCCAGGGCTCCAGCCCCGCGGCCTCGATGGCCGCCGGGTCGGTCCAGCGCAGCTCGGCGCCGCCGCCGGTGACGGCCGCGCAGGCTTCGAGGAGGCTGCCCGTGGTGGCGTGGCCGACCGGGGAGACGGCGTTGTAGGGGCCGCCGAGCCCGGCCTCGGCCGCGTCCAGGGTCCAGTGCGCGAGGTCGCGCACGTCGATGTACTGCAGCGGCAGGTCCCGCGGGCCGGGCGCGAGCATGGGGCCGCCGCGGGCGGCCCGGTTCAGCCACCAGGGCAGCCGGCCGACGTTCTCGTACGGGCCCACGATCAGGCCGGCGCGCACCAGCAGGGCCCGGTCGCCGAAGGCGTCCACGGCGGCGATCTCGCCGCCCCGCTTGTCCTCGGCGTACGCGGTGGAGCCGGCGTCGGGCGAGCCCTCGACGAGCGCGGCGTCCTCGGCCGTGCCGGACGGGGCCGGGTAGGCGTACACGGAGCGGCTGGAGATGTAGGTGTAGTGCCCGGCGCGGTCGCTCAGCAGCCGGGCGGCGTCCCGCACGGCGGTGGGGGCGTGGGCCCAGGTGTCGACGACGAGGTCCCAGGCGCCGTCGGCGAGGGCGTCCAGGCCGCCGGGCGCGGTGCGGTCGCCGTGCACGGCACGGACGCCGGGCGGCGGGGCGTGGTGGCCGCGGTGGAAGACGGTGACGTCCCAGCCCCGCGCCAGGGCGTCGTCGGTGAGGGCGCGTCCGACGAACTCGGTACCGCCCAGCATCAGCAGTTTCTTCATGCGGACCAGCCTGCTGGGGCGGTTGGGGCGCGGGAAGCCGTGATCGCCGACAGCGATGACGCTGAGGGCGTACGCGGAGCGGGAACTCCGGGGCGTCGGCCGCGCGGCCCCGGGCGCGCAGGGCGGGCGGACCCGGACAGCGCTGCGCCCCGTCGCCGTGCGGCTCGGGGGCGGTGTGCGCGTACTGCAGGGGCGGCTAGTCGATGCCGGGCAGGATGTGGGACTCCGCCAGGTCTTCCTCGTATCCGGCGAGCCGGATCGGGGCGGACCGTGCCCAGACCTCCAGGTTGCCGAGCTCCTCGGCGTGCGGGCGGCCCCGCCAGCCCGTGCGCTCCAGCAGCAGCTCGTCGGACTTCGTCGTCGTGTCTGTCACCGCGCACTCACTCCTTTGTGTCGCTTGCTCCGGCGGGCGGACCGCGCCGGGCACTTGGGGATGAAGGGTTTCAAGACGCGGTGGCGCCATGGTGGAGCGTGGCCCGGGTGGGGCCTTGCTGTGCCCCTTAGATTACACATTTGAGCGCGCCTCCGCTCGATAGATTGGCAAAATCCACCCCATCGGCGTGAGTTCCCCGAAGGTTCAGGGGCTCGTAGGCCAGTGTTGACCCGACCGTCGGCGCGCTCGGCCCGGACGGGGCAAACGGGTGAACGCCTCCCGAAGGCCCCCTGGAAACACGCGTGCCCCGGCCCCTCCGAGGAGGGACCGGGGCACGCGGGGCGGCTCGGGGCGCGGGGCCTACCAGTTGGCGGGGGCGTAGTCCTTCAGGAAGACGCCGTACAGGTCCTCGCCGGCCTCGCCCCGGACGACCGGGTCGTAGACCCGGGCCGCGCCGTCGACCAGGTCGAGCGGCGCGTGGAAGCCCTCCTCGGCCAGGCGCAGCTTGTCGAAGTGGGGGCGCTCGTCGGTGATCCAGCCGGTGTCGACCGAGGTCATCAGGATGCGGTCGGTCTCGAACATCTCCTGGCCGCTGGTGCGCGTCACCATGTTCATCGCGGCCTTGGCGGCATTGGTGTTCGGGTGCCCCGCGCCCTTGTAGCCGCGGCTGAACACGCCTTCCATCGCCGAGACGTTGACGACGTACGCACGCCCGCTGGCCGCCTTGCGGGCGGCCTCGGCCATGGCCGGCCGGAGCGCGCTGATCAGGATGAACGGCGAGGTGTAGTTGCACAGCTGGGTCTCGAGCAGCTCCACCGGGGAGATCTGGTCGATGGTCTGCACCCAGGTATTGGTCTCGACGACGTCCGGCAGCAGGCCGCCCGCGTCGATGGCGGTGCCGGCGAGGTGCCGTTCGAGGCTGGCGTTGCCCGCGACCAGGGCGAGGTCGGCGACCTTCTGCGCCTCCAGCCCGCTCACGCCGACGGGCAGCGCCGCCAGGCCGTCCACGGCACCGGAGTTGAAGGCGCCGATGACGTGGTGGGCGGGGAGCTCGCCGGCCGGCAGCGGGGCGCTCTCGCCCTCGACCAGCGCGGCGTACGCGGTGGGCAGGCGGCGCACGGTCTGCGTCGCGTTGTTGATCAGGATGTCCAGCGGACCGGCCTCGGCGACCTGCTCGGCGAGCGCCACGGCCTGGGCCGGGTCGCGCAGGTCGATGCCGACGACCTCCAGGCGGTGCATCCACTCCGCCGAGTCCTCCATCGCCTTGAAGCGGCGGATGGCGTCCTTGGGGAAGCGGGTGGTGATCGTGGTGTGGGCGCCGTCGCGCAGCAGCCGCAGCGCGATGTACATGCCGATCTTGGCCCGGCCGCCGGTGAGCAGCGCGCGCTTGCCGGAGAGGTCGGCGCTCGCCTCGCGCTTGGCGCGGTTCACGACGGCGCAGTCCGGGCAGAGCTGGTGGTAGAAGTAGTCGACCTCGACGTACCGCGTCTTGCAGACGTAGCAGGAGCGCGGGCGCTGGAGTATCCCCGCGATCCGGCCGGCCTCCGTGACCGAGGAGGGCAGGATGCCCTCGGTCTCGTCGTCGATGCGCTCGGCGGAGCCGGTCGCGGTCGCCTCGGTGACGGCCTTGTCGTTGGCGGTCTTGGCGGCGCGGCGCTCCTGGCGGCGGCGCTGCTTGACCGTGCGGTAGATGCCGGCGGTGGCGCGGCGTACGGTGACGGCGTCAGGGTGGTCGACCTCCAGCTGGTCGAGCTCTTCCAGCACGCTGAGGCAGACGGCCATGCGCTCGGGGTCGATGCCCGGCCCGTATACCTGGTTCTCTTCGGTCTCGGTCACCGTCATGGCCGCTGCCGTTCCTCGATCACTCGTCCGCGTCCGCCTGCTGCGGAGGTCCCAAAGCGGCAACTGTACGGATCCGACGCGCCCGAAACCAAACCCGTTGCCGCGGATCTCACGCAGTGCGAACGGGCGGTCACGGGGAGGAGGGCGGCGGTGGGTGGGGGGTACTGCGCAAGGACTGCTCCGGGGCGCCCGCGTACTGCCTGTGCAGTACGTCCTGAGCAGGACGGATGACCTCCTTCAGGGGGAGGAAAAGCCCGCCCGGGTCGGGCATTGTGGAATTCATGAGTGCCCTGGTGCTGTCGGTGCTGCTGTGCCTGGTGTCCGCCGTCGCGTACGCGGGCGGCGCCATCTCCCAGGAGCGGGTCGCGCGGACCACTCCGGACCGGCCGTACGCACCGCTGCGCCGGCCCGGCTGGTGGGCCGCGGTCGCGCTGAACGGGCTCGGTGCGGTCCTGCACGTGGTGGCCCTGGCGTACGGGCCGCTGAGCCTGGTGCAGCCGCTGGGCGCCCTCACCATCGTCTTCGCGCTGCCGATGGCGGCCGTGTTCGTACACCGCCGGGCGGGCGCGGCGGCGTGGCGCGGGGCGGTCCTGGCGACGGTGGGGCTGGCCGGGCTGCTGGCCCTGACCGGCGGGAACGGCGACCAGGCGCTCGCAGGCGGGGAGCGGAGCCTGCTGCTGGCGCTGACGGGCGGCGCGGTGGCCGCGCTGTTCCTGGCCGCGCACCGGATGCGGCGGGCGGTGCTGCGCAGTGTGCTGCTGGCCGCGGCGGCGGGGGTGTCGTTCGGGATGGCCTCGGTGTTCACCAAGTCGGTGGCCGAGGACGTCGCAGGGGCGCCCTCGGGCCCGCTCGGCGGTCTGGGCGGTCCGGGCGGTCTCGGCGGTCCGGGCGGGCTCGGGGGCTCGGGCGGCCTGTGGCTCGACCTGGCGGCGATCGCCGTCCTGGCGTCCGGCGGGCTGCTGCTCTCCCAGGCGGGGTACCGGGGCGCGGGGCTGACCGCGCCGCTGGCCACGGTGACCGTGGTGAACCCCGTGGTCGCGGCGGCGGTCGGCATCGCGTTCTTCGGCGAGGGCTTCCGGTTCGGGGCGGCGGGCACGGCGGCGGCCCTGGCGAGCGCTGCCCTGGCCGCGACGGGCCTGATCGCGCTCACCGTGGTGCCGCCGCACGTGCGCGGGTCAGATGCTGACGCCGTGGCCGCGCAGGTACTTCAGCGGGTCGATGTCGGAGCCGTATCCGGGAGCGGTGCGCATCTCGAAGTGCAGGTGCGGCCCGGTGGTGTTGCCGGTGGACCCGGAGCGGCCGATCCGCTGCCCGCCCGAGACCTGCTGCCCGTCCTTGACGGTGAGCGCCGAGAGGTGGGCGTACTGGGAGTAGCGGCCGTCGGCGTGCCGGATGACGACCTGGTAGCCGTACGCCCCGGCCCAGCCGGCGGAGACGACGGTGCCCGGGCCGACGGCCTTGACGGAGGTACCGGTGGCGACCGGGAAGTCGACGCCCGTGTGGTGGCCGCTGGACCACGAGGAGCCGGAGACGTGGTACGCGGTGCCGATCCCGGCGTCGACGGGCGCGACGAAACCGCTGCTCGGGGCGGTCTGCTGCTGCGGGGCTGAGGCCTGCTTCCCGGCGGGCTCGGGGGCCGGCTTGGGCTTTTCCGGCTTCGGCGCGGGCTTGTCCTCGGCCTTGGGGGCGGGCTTCTCGGCGGGCTTGTCCGCCTGCTTCTCCGCGGGCTTCTCGGCCGCGGGCTTCTCGGCCGCGGGCTCCACGGGCTTGACCGGCTCCGCCGTGCGCGGCGGCTTCTCCGGGTTCTGCCCGGGTGCGGGCGGCGCGGCGGTGATGCGCAGGGTGAGCCGCTGCCCGGGGAAGATCAGGTTCGGGTTGCTGCCGACCGTGGCCCGGTTGGTCTCGTACAGGGCCTGCCAGCCGCCCTCGACGTGCCGGCTCACGGCGATCGAGGAGAGGGAGTCGCCGGGCGCGACGACGTACGGGTTCGGCAGGACCGTGGTGTCCGTCGCGCGGGGCGCGGCCGGCGGGGGCGTGGTGTCCTTGGCCGCCGGGGCCTGCGCCGTGACGACCTGGGTTCCGGACGTGAGGACGGGCGCGGCGCCGCCGCGGCTGAGCCCGGCCTGCTTCCCGCACGACGGCCAGGCCTGCGGGCCCTGCCCCTTGAGCACCTTCTCCGCGACCGCTATCTGCTGTTCCCTGGTGGCCAGGTCGGCGCGCGGGGCGTAGACGGTGCCGCCGAAGGCGCGCCAGGTGCTCTGGCTGAACTGGAGCCCGCCGTAATAGCCGTTGCCGGTGTTGATGCTCCAGTTGTTGCCGGACTCGCAGTCGGCGACCTCGTTCCAGGTGTCCGCCGATGCGGCGTGCGCGGCTCCGGCCCCGGCTCCCACGAGGGGGAGCGCGATGCCGGCGCCGCCTGCGGTGACGGCGAGCGAGGCGCGGTTGATGCTGCTCGGCTGGTACCGGCGGTGCCGGCCCCGTACACCCATGGGACTCCCCCGTCGAAGACATCAGGAACACATCAGGAACCGCACAACCTAACGCCGCGACCAGGACGTGACAAGGGGCGCAACCCGGCGCACCCAGGGGTCAGTTGACATTGTTTCGGCGGTCGGGGGATCTTCCTCCGCCGGTGCCGATGTAGCGTCGGGGGCACCCGCACATCGAAGCACTCAGGAGCGCACGCATGAGCAGCACGGCCCAGATCGGCGTCACCGGGCTCGCGGTGATGGGCAGCAACCTGGCCCGGAACTTCGCCCGCAACGGCTTCACGGTCGCCGTCCACAACCGCACCGCCGCCAAGACCCGCGCCTTGGTGGAGGAGTTCGGGCACGAGGGGGAGTTCGTCGCCGCCGAGTCCGCGAAGGAGTTCGTGGACGCGCTGGAGCGGCCGCGCCGCCTGATCGTGATGGTGAAGGCCGGGGAGCCGACCGATGCGGTGATCCGGGAGTTCGCGCCGCTGCTGGAGCCGGGCGACGTCATCATCGACGGCGGCAACGCGCACTTCGAGGACACCCGGCGGCGCGAGCGCGAACTGCGGGAGCAGGGCATCCACTTCGTGGGCGTCGGCATCTCGGGCGGCGAGGAGGGTGCGCTGCTCGGCCCGAGCATCATGCCGGGCGGCTCGGTGGAGTCGTACGCCTCCCTGGGCCCGCTGCTGGAGAGGATCGCGGCGAAGGCCGCCGACGGCACGCCGTGCACCTCGCACGTGGGCCCCGACGGCGCGGGGCACTTCGTGAAGATGGTGCACAACGGCATCGAGTACGCCGACATGCAGCTCATCGCCGAGGCGTACCACCTGCTGCGCGAGGTCGCCGGCTACTCCCCCGCGAGGATCGCGGAGACCTTCCGGGCGTGGAACCGGGGCCGGCTCGACTCGTACCTGATCGAGATCACGGCGGAGGTGCTCGCGCACACCGATGCCGAGACCGGGCGCCCGTACGTCGACGTCGTGGCCGACGCGGCGGAGCAGAAGGGGACCGGCCGCTGGACCGTGCAGATCGCGCTGGACCTGGGCGTTCCGGTGTCGGGGATCGCGGAGGCGGTCTTCGCCCGCGCGGTCTCGGGCCACGCCGGGCTGCGCACGGCCGCGCGGGGGCTCGCGGGGCCGTCCGCCGCGCCGCTGCCGGCGGAGGCCGCGGATGCGTTCGCGGCGCAGGTGGAGCAGGCACTGTACGCCTCGAAGATCGTCTCGTACACGCAGGGCTTCCACCAGATCCAGGCGGGCAGCCAGGAGTACGGCTGGGAGGTGGACCTCGGCGCGGTGGCCTCGCTGTGGCGGGGCGGCTGCATCATCCGGGCCGCGTTCCTGGACCGGATCCGGGCGGCGTACGACGCGCAGCCGGGGCTGCCGAGCCTGCTGGCCGACGGCGGCTTCGCCGCGGAGATCGGCGCGGCCCAGGACGACTGGCGGTCCGTGGTGACCGCGGCGGTGGGCCACGGCATCCCGGTGCCGGCGTTCGCGGCGTCGCTGGCGTACTACGACGCGCTGCGCGCGGAACGGCTGCCGGCGGCCCTGACCCAGGGCCAGCGGGACTTCTTCGGGGCCCACACCTACCGCCGCACGGACCGCGAGGGCTCGTTCCACACCCTCTGGAGCGGCAACCGCTCCGAAATCCGCACGTCCTGAACCCCGGGGGGCTTCGGGCCCGCGGAACCGCGGCCGGCCCGGGGCCGCGCAACCCGACGCCGGCGCCGCCCAGGGAACCGCCTGAGACTCGGCCCGGGCGGGCGGTGCTCCGGAACCGGCGCCGGACCAGGCACGGCCCGAACCCCATCCGACGGCGGGGTGCGGGGGGGCGGTGCTGGCCCGGGCCACTCCGGCAGCGGGCCGGCGAACCGCCGCCGCGAGCGCAACGGCCTGCAGCTCGCCGGATGGCAGGCTGCTCAGCCGGCCCTGCCGCGGCTACGGGACCGGCGCCGACCCGGGGGCGGCGCGGCCTGCCGAACCGACTGCGGCCCGGGGAACGGAACGGCCTGGTACGCGCCCGGTGGCGGGGCTGCGGGACCCGCGCCGGACGGGGGACGGCCCGAGGCTCAGCTGGGCGGCGGAGGCTGGGGTACCGGCGCCGGCCCGGGCGGAGGCGGAATCGGATCGGGCTCCGGGAACGGCTCGGGCACGGGCGGCGGAGGCTTCGGAATGGGCTGCGGATCCGGGAAGGGGCTGGGCCCGGGCACGGGCGGCGGCTCCGGCACCGGGGGCTGCGTCTCCTCCGCGTACACGTTTGACACCATGTGTCTCACCTTCCCCGGATCCGCAGCCCCACGCCTGTCGAACCGACGGTCTGGCCGGAGCCGCTGCCGGGCGACCCGGGACGCCGCCCCAGCCCCGCGCCGAAGGGACGCAGCGGACGCGCACGCCAGCCGCCACCGTCGCCCCGACCCCGCTGGGCAATGCCCCGGCAACCCCAAGCCCCCTCCCCCTTACGAAGCCGAGGGTCGCCCCCTTCAGCCTCGCCGCCGTACGAGGCACGGGTCCGGGCAGAGCCCGGTTCCCCGGCTCAGCCAGGTTTCCTGGAGCTCCGGCCCCGACCCCGCTCCTCAAACGCCGGCGAGGCTGGGATGGGCGGCCCCTGGCTGCGCCGGCCGACGGCCCGGGTGCACTGGGGCGCCGCCCCAGACCCCGCCTTCACCACCAACGAGGCTGGAAAGGCCACCCCCCGCCCCGAAAGCCCCGGCGAAGCCGCACATGCAGCAGCAACACCTCCCCACCGCGTCGGACAAGGATCCGGCAACCCCCAGCCCCTTCCCGTTCTCGAAGCGGGGCCGGAAAACCAGCCACGTTCCGCATTCGAAGCAGGACCCGGCAAAATCAGCCCCGCCGGCGACTGGCACGAAGCCTGGGGGCGGCGTCCCCGAACTCAACCAGCTCCCGCAAACACCTGGCACCAAGGGCCGGCACATCCAGCCCCGGCTGCGATTGAGCACGGCGCCCGGGGCAGCGCCCCACAAGCCCGGCTGGCACCGCCGCCTGGGGCCGGGGGCCCTGCCATTCCAGCCCCGCCGGCGATCGAGGCGCGGGATCTGGGCCAGCGCCCCAAAGCCCGGCTGGCTCCACCACCGCCTGGAGCCGCAGGCCCGGCAACTCCAGCCCCGCCGGAGATCGAGGCGCGGGGCCTGGGTCAGCGCCCCAGAAGCCAGCCGGCCTCCGGCGACTCCTGGGACCCGGGCCGGCGCGGGCAGGCCCGCCGGTGGTTGAGGCATCGGGACGGCCGGGGCTATCCGAGGGCGGCGGTCAGGCCCAGGGGCGGGCTGGACAGGATCGGGACGCGGGTGGTGGTCAGGGCGGCGGCCCCGGCCATGGAGGCCTGGGCCAGCACGATGACGTCCGCGTCCGCCGCCGAAACGGCATCGGCGGCCGCGGCAACCAGCGCCAGGTAGCCGGGGCCGTCACCGGCCTCGAAGCGGTCCCAGGCTCCGGCGACCACCCGCGCGGTGACCCCCACCGCCCGGCCACCGGCCTCCTCGGCCAGCAGCGCCACGGTCGGGGCCAGCGTCGACTCCAGCGCCGCCAGGACCACGATCCGCGAGCCCATCCCCACCGCGGCGGCCGCCATCGGCCGGTCGACCCGCATCACGGGCACGCCCAGCTCGCCCGCCAGGGACTCCGCGACCGCCCCGAGGGTCGAGCAGGTCACCAGGACCGGCCCGCCCGAGCCGGCCAGCAGGGCCCGCAGGGCCGGAGCCACCGCCTCCGGGCCCGCCGCGCGGGCCCGGTCCAGCAGCTCCGGCGCCACGAGGTGCCGCAGTACGGCCCCGGGGTGGTCCCGGTCCCGCAGCGCGTCGAAGACCGGCACGTGCACGGGCGAGGTGTGCAGCAGCGTCAGGCCCGTCACCAGAGGTCGGGGCTGGCGTCGAGCTGCGCCCGCGCCGCTGCCACGACCTCGGCCGGAGCTTCGGGCGCCCGGTCCGGATGCCGGGCCGCCCAGCTCGCCGCGTACGGGCAGAGCGGAACGACGGGCACCCCTTCGGCCGCGGCGATCCCGTAGAAGGCCTGCACGAGGTTCCCGGCGATCCCCCGCCCCTCGTGCCCGGGCTCGACGATGGTGTGCACGGCCACCAGCGCCCCGGGCGCCTCGGCGAGCACGAAGTACGCGATGAGGCCGACCACCTGGCCGCCCTCGACGGCGAGCAGCCTCCCGGCCTCCCGCTCGTCCTTGAACTCGATCGTGCCGCTCTGCGTCATGGTCCCCGACTCTCCCCTCAGCCGGCAGCCACCGCGTGGGGGCTGCGCTCCTGGTCCGTGCCCGGCACCGGGGCGGACGGGTCCGCGCCCAGCTCGATGATGCGGTTCTGCGCGTCCACGTGCACGACGCGCGGCACGAGCGCCCTGGCCTCGGCGTCCTCGACCTGCGCGTAGCTGATGAGGATGACCAGGTCGCCCGGGTGCACGAGGTGCGCGGCGGCCCCGTTGATCCCGATGACCCCGGAACCGCGCTCGCCCTCGATGACGTACGTTTCCAGCCGCGCCCCATTGGTGATGTCCACGATGTGGACGAGCTCCCCGGGCAGCAGATCCGCGGCGTCGAGCAGATCGGCATCGATGGTCACGGACCCGACGTAGTGCAGGTCGGCCTGCGTGACGGTGGCCCGGTGGATCTTCGACTTGAACATGGTGCGAAGCATGAAATAACTCCCGAAATGTCTGCTCCCTGCCTGCTCACTGCAGGTCAAGTGCGGTCTCGGCACCTTACAACGATTCGCATCTTCGGTCAGCTTTCTCCAGGTCTTTCAGGACTCACGCTGACCCATTGCCGGCTGTTCCGACGGATCATCAGGTAACTGCGAAACCCCTCCACGCCTCGACGGAACCCTCAGCGATCCGGAACGCGGCCGCGTACAAGTCGCGACCCAGAGCGACGACCAGGTTGGTCGCAGCTGACCTGGGGGCGGCCCGGCCGCGGAACTGGGTACGCGCGGCTGGGTCGAGCTGCCCCCAGGGCCGCCGCCCGGAAGCGCCGTCCGAGCCGCCTACGCCGCTGGAGACGGAGAACGCAGCATTGCGCAAGACAGTCCGAGAGCTGGAGGAAGAGTGCGAGATCCCATGGAGGGCCGCGAAGTATTTCGCAGGGGAGAACGCGCTGGGCAACCGCTTCCAGTTCGTCGCCGATCACCAGCGCCGGCGTGAAGCGGCTGTGCACCATCCCGGGCATCGCCCACTCCAGCCTCCACTACTGTCCACGGCACCGCGGCCGCGGCAGGAAGTTCCTGCAGCTGGCCACAGTGATCGACCTCGCCTCTCGGGCAATGCAGTCCCGTCACCTACGAAAGGGCACTTGACTCGACGTCAACCATCTCGGCCCAGCCGCATAGCCCGTGTCCCAGGTTCCAGGTCAAGCCCCCCGGCGATATCCACACGACTCACTTCAGTCACTCACCCCGTGCGAGCGACGACGTGGAGCTCGCTGGGATTCTGTATGCCGCAGCGGTGGACTCATCGAAAATCACCACCAAGGAATCCGGCATGTATGTGAATCCGGATCCCTTCGATTCACCAAGGGCAATTACCAGGCTCAGCGAATTGGAGAAATCTAGGCGAAATGCCCAAGGCATTTCGGGGCAGCCCTCATTGGGGACATGCAACGCCGGAGTGACGTTCACAATCGAACCACCCAGGAAAGTCGCCCACTCGAGGTGATCGCTCACGTCCACCGTTTCAGCGATCGACCCAGCATTCGACTCACCAGCCTCCCATAGCTCAATCGCCAATCCCTCGTTCAGTCCATCCATCGCCCAGGAGAGTGCCAGCGTAATTCCACTGGCCATGACGAGCTCCACGGACAGGTCGACTTCATGGGCTACGTCCGCCCGGTGCCCTTCGGGCCAAGTCCCTCCTTGGGGGACGGCGTAGCGAACCGCCGCAAGACTCTCCGAAGAAACTGCGGCCAGTAGGGCAGAAAGCCTAACTTCGCGCTCCGACCGGTCAAGCCACGGCTGAGTCACCATCATCCTTAGTACCGTCCGAAATATTGGAAATCGCCATTGGAGTCGAATGTTGCACCGAAGCCGCGCCCACCGGCAGGGTCGGGCATGATGTAGCGCGTCCCCCCTGCAAAGTTTCCCGAATTCACCGGAACCTGCGTAGTGTTTGGGTTCGTCAGAATATCATCGAGGAGATACTGTCCAGTCGAGTCCAGCTCCTTACCGGGGACGACATTGAGGTCCCCGCGATTCATGTGCTTCTGGTACTCGCGCCCCGCGCGGGTCAGTTTCCCCTTGTCTGGACGCTGTCCACTCTTCGATAGGGCATCCAGGCATGATGCCAGCCCCAGAGGGTCGACCTCGGCAAACGGGCTCGCGACGTAGGCATAGTGACTGGGCGCCGGCGCAAGTCCCAGCGGGTCCGCACTGATATACCGGGCGGTTTCAGGGTCGTAGTAGCGGAAGTAGTTGTAGTTCAGGCCGGTTTCAGGGTCTGCGTATTGGCCCGGGAAGCGCAGCGGGCAGTCCACGGACGTGGTGTCCGTGGCGGCGGGGAAGTTCGTGCCCCACAGGGTGGTGCGGCGTTGCCAGGCGAGTTCTCCGTCGGGTGTGACCAGTTCGGTGGGAGTGCCGACGGTGTCCGTGATGACGGCGTGGAAGCGGGTGCCGTGGTCGGTGGGCGTTTCCTGGGCCAGTTTGGCCAGAAGTGACGTGCCCGGTTCTCGCACCAGGGGTTTGTGGTCGGTTTGGGTGAGGGGGCGGTGGGTGCCGGGAGCGTAGTCCCAGGTCGTGACCTGGCCGTCGGATGTTCTCTGCTCTGCCAGGCGTGTGTCGTCCCAGGTGAAGTCCGTGCGGTCGGCGGTCGAACCGTCGTCCGCCAGGTGCTGCTTGGATATTCGCCGGCCCAGCGGGTCGTACGCGTATTGCCAACGCTTGCCGTCCGGTGTCACTGCCTCGGTCAGGCGGTCTTCCGGGTTCCAGACGTACGTCCAGATGCGCTGTTGCCCGTTGAGGAGTTTACGGGCCTTGCGTATCAGGCGGCCCTGGGCGTCGTGTTCATACGTTGTGCGGCCAGCGCCGCGGATGAGGGTGCCGGTGAATTCACGATCCCCTGCTGTTTCGTGGGCGGGGGCCGTGGCTCGGGTGAGATTGCCCGCTGCGTCGTAGGCGTACGTTTCGGTCCAACCATGGGCTCGGACGCCCGTGTGGCGACCCATGCGGTCGAGGTCGAACCGACGGGTGCCCGAGGTCAGTTCGCGGATCTCGGTAAGGTACCCGTCCTCGCGGTAGGCGTAGGTGCGGTGCTGGAGGAGACGCCCGGCGTCGCTCGAACGGCTGGAAAGGGTCTGCTCGGTGAGGCGACTGACGGAGTCCCAGCTCTGAATGAGCCTGACGCTGTCGCCGAGGCGGCGCTCGATTTCGCGGCCAGCGGCGTCGTACGCGAAGGTCAGCGAGCCCGCCTCGGTGCTGATTCCGGCCGGGCGGCCTGTCGGGTCGTAGGTCCATTGCGAGCTCAACCCTGACGGGGTGGTTCGCTGGGCGATGCGGCCGAGGACATCGTACGCGTAGGTGGTCGCGCGGCCATTTACGGTTTCCGTGAGGATACGACCGAGCCCGTCCCGCTCCATGGAGACCTCGGCGTCCGCGTTGGCCGTATGGATCAGATCGCCCGAGGTGCCGTAGGCGTACGTGGTGACGTTGCCCTCGTCGGTGCGCTGCTCGATGACGCGACCCAGTGCGTCCCTGGTGAAGTGCAGGGTTTCGCCCGCGCCGTTCGTGCGGGATGCCAGGCTGCCCGATGCGTCGTGTGTGTACGCCACTGTCCGGTCGTTGAAGTCTGTCTCCGCGACCAGTCGACCTGCCTCGTCGTATGTATACGACCAGATCAGTCCTTGCGGGTTGGTGACTTGGGTCAGCCGTAGTTCGGTGTCGTAGGCGAAGGCGTAAGCCGTGCCGTCCGGGTCCGTGCGGGTGGCGGGGAGGTCGAAGTGGGTGGCGGTGTGGCGGGTGATGTTGCCGACGGGGTCGGTATGGGTAAGCGGGTTGCCCTCACCGTCCCAGGTCCAGGACTCCCGGCTGCCGTCCGCGTACTCGCGCCACGTGGGCTTACCTTCGGTCGTCCAGCCCATGCGGGTGGTCTGACCCAGGGGGTCGACCACTTCGACGACGCGGCCGAATGCATCGCGGCGCGCAACGGTCGTGTGTCCAAGTTCGTCGGTGACCGCCACCGGCAGCCCGGCCGGATTGGAAGTGAAGCGTCGCGTGTGACCCAGGGCGTCAGTGACCGTAACCAGGTGGCCCGACTCGTCGTAGGTGTAGCGCGTTTCGGTGCCGAGAGGATCGGTCGTGGTGAGCAGGTTGCCGAGTTCGTCGTAGGTGTGCCGCCAGGTCGAGCCGCCGGGCTCGACGACCTCGGTCGGCTTGCCGAACGCGTTGTATGTGGCCCGGGCGACGGACTGGTCGGGCAGGGTGAGGTCGGTCAGGTTGCCAGCGTGGTCGTAGGTGTAGTGGGTTGTACGGCCCAGCGGGTCGGTGACCGAAAGGGGTTTGTCACCCCTCGCCGCCCACTGTGTGCGGGTCGTGTGGCCGAGGGGGTTGGTCTCCACGACAACCATGCCCTCGGAGTTGTACTGGTGCGTGGAGCGGCGGCCAAGGGAGTCGGTGTACGTGGTGATGCGCGCCTGGTCGTCGTAGGCGAGGGCCCCCGAGAGGACCCCATCGCTGCCCTCGGTGCGCGTGACGCGGCCACGAGCGTCGTAGAAGTACGCGAACGAGGTGCCGTTGCGGTCCGTCCAGGAGGTGAGCCGACCCTCGGCGTCGTGCGTGAAGCGCAAGGGCTCGCCGCTGGAGTTGACGACCTCGGTGAGGTTGCCGGCGTCATCGTAGCCGTATCGCATCACGACGGTGCCGGCATCGGCATGCTCGGGCCGGGTAGGCTCGTAAAGCGACGGCGCCTGGTCGAGTAGGCGCAGGGCGGTGATGCGGGGCCCTGCGGTGTCGACGGCCAGGTAGTAGCCGCCCGAGTGGCGCAGCGCGGTGGGGACCCCATCGGCCGCGCGCTCAATGTCGATGCGGGCGCCGCTGCGGTCGTGCCAGCTATCCAGGGGGAGATGGAAGACCCCGAAGGTACTGGAAGGAACGGGGGTGCTAAAGGTGCGCACTACCCCGGAGCTGGGGTCGGTGACGGTCATGACCCCGTCGGGCTTGCCATCCCACTCGAGCGGCCAGGGGGCGCCCTTGGCGGGCAGCACGGGCTCGCCCGGCTGGGGCACGGGGTAGGCGAGGCGCATCCCGTCGGAGGCGGCGAACACCACACCCTCTCCGTCGATCTGAAGGCACTCGTCCAGGGGGGAGATCCAGGTCGGGCCGAAGCACACTCCGCCGCGGTACGAGGACAGATGGGTGCGTTCGAAGACGAGGGGGAGCCCGGCCGGAAGGGTCAGGTCGGTCTGCGTCATCAGCATGGCGCCGGTTGCCACGTCGATCGGCTCTCCGACGCACGGAGTGTTCTTGCACTGCCGGGCCGCAGGCCCGAGCTCCACCAGATCGGGGCGGAGCGACGGCGGCCGCAGCATCAGCGGAACTTCGGCCTTGGGGAAGAGACTGCCCTCGATGCCGGCCTTCGCCACGCCGCCGGCGGCACCGAATGCTCCGCCGTAGATCATGCCGTCTTTGGCCGCGGCATTGATCTCGTCCAGGCTGAAGCCCTGCTGCATGCCCGTGGCGATCTTCAGGGGCTGGGCGACCGCGAGGTCGATGGTCACCGACTCCATACTGCCGAAGGCCGCCGCGACCAACGTGCCGGCGGCGATTTCGGCGACGGTGGTGGTGACGGCGACGCCCATCGTGGCGCCGAATTCGATGAGAGCCTCCGTAGCCAGGGCGGCAGCGCCTGCGGCAGCACCAGCGGTGACGAAGGCCAGCGCGATGCCACCCACGATGATCGCGGCATCGATGCCGATCTGCGTCCAGAGCTTGTTGATCGCGTCATCGACAGCATCGGCGAACTTGTCCAGCGCCTCCGCCATCTTTCGGGATGCCTTCGCGAGGTCGCTGAGCCAGCCCGCGTCGTTGCCCTTGGCGTAACGTCCCCAGAAGATCCCGAACGCCTCAATCGCCTCGCCTGTGTTGTTGGTGATCAGCGAGGAGGCTGCGTTGTTGACCGGAGTACGAACATCGTCGACAGCATCCGCGAAGGTCCGCCACGCGTCTGCGACATGGCGGAGGGTGCCGGAGTTGGCGTCCGGCCACCACAGTCCCAACTTGAGCAGAAGATCCTTGGCCTCGTCCTCGATGCTCACTTGGCGCCCCTGTCGTGGTCATCGCCGTCCTTAGACTGCACCTTGGTGAACATTCCGGCGATCAACTCGTCGTTGTCGACATGCCCGTCCGCCATGTCGGTCATCGCTTCGTGAATGCTGATCAGACCGAGAACGAGGGTGCCGGCGGCCTTCTCGATGGCCCTCTGCTGGGGGCGATAGGCATCGCCGAACGACTTACCCTGCTCGTCATCACCCCAGGGCGCGCCCAGACCGTCCAGGGTGGTCACGAGCGTGGTGAGCGCCGTGCTCAGGTTCTTGCCCTGCGTGTGGAAGACCGGCGCCGTCGACTTGATGTCGGCCGTCTTTATGTCCAGGACCTTGCCGCTGTCATTGCCGTCACCCATGTGTGGCCCCTCCCCCGATGCGACTGCGAATCCCAACCCTAGAAGATGGTGTCAGCATGGTTGGCACCGCCTTCACCAATAGCGCGCCCGTGACTGCGGTCGGCACGCCCCGGCCGCGCAGGGTAAACGAAGCCGGAACTGCACCCGAGACACCGTCTGGCCCCGCCGGTAAACCTCCTCTGTCAGACGAACGGCCTGGCCACACCGTTCCGACACCCCAGAGGAAATGCTGAGCGAGGAGAAGCAAGGCGCTTGGTGCCTCGCGCAGTCGCAGGGCTTGAAAAACAAGCTCATGCCGCGAACGAGCTGTCAAACCATAGGTGGGAGCTTCCGGAGGCGGCCCGGCGACCGCTGGCCCGGTCCCCCGCTGTCACGCCCGGAGGTCAGCATCGGCGGGACGGGGTCCGGTCTCATGCTGAGCGTTTGCTGACCTGGGCCCGGCCGTCATGGCTCTGACCTGCACAGATGACAAAATGTCAGATGTTCGACTTGAACATGGTGCGAAGCATGGATTAACTCCCGGTTTGTCTGCTCCCTGCCTGCTTCCCGCAGGTCAAGGGCGGTCTCCGGAGCCTACAACGATTCGCATGGTCGGTCAGCTGCCACAAGTCTTCCAGGACTCATGCTGACCAGTTGCCGACTGCCCGACGTGCCGTCACGTCAGGTCGGACCATCCTGAACATCCGGTGGTGAGCGGTTCCATTCCGGTTGAATGAATGCCATGACACGTGCTCTGGGTTTCGCTGAGACCGACTTGCGCCGGCTGGCAGGTGCGCGCTCCTTCGAGCGGGGTCTCGGCTATCTCTCCGCCGTCTCCCGGCTGGAGATCGGGGACGAGGCGATCACCGCAACCGTGGACGGCAGCGACACGTACGAAGTGGAGCTGGCCGAAGACGAGGACGGCGGGCTCACCGGCTGGTGCGACTGCCCGTACGGGCAGGAAGGCAACTTCTGCAAGCACTGCGTGGCGGTGGGCCTGACCGTCCTGGGACAGTCCGAGTCCGTACCGCGGCAACGGTCGGCCGCCGCCGCGCGCACCCGGCTGCTGGACGCCTGGCTGGAGTCCCGCACCGGCGAGGAACTGCTCGCCCTGGTACGCGAACAGCTCGCCGACGACCGTGACCTGCGCCGCCGCCTGGAGTTGCGCGCGGCCATCGCCGGGGAGGACACCGGTATCGTCCGTGAGCGCGTCCTGAGCCTGCTCGACAGCCGCTCCTTCGCCCGTTACGGCTACGTCGAGTACGCCGACGCCCGCGCCTACGGGCAGCAGGCGGCGGAGGCGGTCACCGCCCTGCGGGCGCTGACGGCGAGCGGCCGGGCGGCGGACGCGGTGGAGGTGGCGCGCGAGGCGCTGAGGGCGCTCGGCCGGGCGTACGGGGAGATCGACGACTCGGACGGTCTGATCGGGGACGTGGCGACCCGGCTGGCCGAGGCCCACCTGGCGGCCTGCCGCGCGGCCCGGCCGGACCCGTCTCAGACCGCCGAGTGGTTGGTGCACCACCTCTTGGACGACCTGAACGACGCCACCGACATCGACCTTTTCGACTACCTGGACGTGCTGGGCGAGCCGGGCTTGGCCCGCGCCCGGGACATCGTGGTGGCCGCCTGGCGGGCCAAGCCCAAGGGGTGGACGGAGAAGTTCCTCATGGAGCGCCTCCTCAAGGCCGACGGCGGGAGCGTGGACGCGCTGGTCGCCGTCCACGCAGCAGATCTCGCCCCGAACGGCCACACCCACCTGGTGATCGCCAAGGAGCTGGAGGCAGCGGACCGCGCCGTCGAGGCCCTGGAGTGGGCCGAACGCGGCCTGCGCGAGGCCGAGTCCGACTGGGGGCCGGACGACGAACTGGTCACCTTCCTCTGCGAACGGTACGCGCGGGCCGGCCGCCTCGCCGACGTGGTCACCGTCCGACGGAGCCTGCTGCGGGCCCGCCCCTCACTGGCCACCTACCAGCATCTGCGCACAGCGGCCTGCGCGGCCGGCACCTGGGAGGGCATCGAGCGCGACGGCGCCCTGGAGGTACTGAAGGCCGCTGCCCAGCCCGCCAACGGCCGCTGGTACGGCGGCTCGGCGCTGATCGACGCGCTCATGGACGACGCCGACATCGACGCCGCCTGGCAGGCCGCAGCCGACGGATACGCGGACCAGCGGCAGTGGCTCGCCCTGGCCGACCGGATCCGCGACCGGCGACCGGCCGACGCACTGACCGTCTACCTCCGCTGGATCGAACCACTGCGCAAGCAGACCGGTGACAGCACGTACGAACGCATGGCGGAGCTGCTGCTCAACGCCCGGGCCTGCCACCGGGCACTGGGCACCGAGGCCGAGTTCGCCACCTACCTGACCGCCCTGCGTGCCGACCAGAAGCGCAAACGGAAGCTGATGGCGAGGCTCGACCAACACGGACTCTGAGCGGCGGTCCGTACAGCACCTCTTCAAGAACAGCTCAGCGCAGCAGAGCGGCGACAGCAGCCGCCGGCTTGGTCGCGTCGGGTTCGTCGCCGGACCAAGCCGGCGGGCGCGCCGGCCGTGACTCTCCCGTAGCCCCGGTCCCCCATAACGGCGCCCCACGGCCGCGAGGCTCAGGATCATCATGAACCCGGCGGGACCAGCGCCGAATCGGCGTCAGCAACGCCACAGCGTCCGCCCACCACCTCGGCGGTACGTGCCGCCGGTCTCCTCGACCACGACACGCACGGGCCGTTCGGTGCACCGCGCGCGTACGCCCTTGGCGGAGTTGCTGCTGACCTCCGCCGACCAGCCGATCCGCAGCGCACCCCGTGCAACAACGGGACGGACGCTGGGCAGAAATCTCGCGGTAGCCCGCGGCGAGCCTGCGCGCCTTCGTCGGCCCGCTGGGCCGCTGAGGGGCACGGGGACCTGCCCGGCGGCGCGAGGATCGCTGCACCCCGGGCGAGAATACCTGTTTTCGCGAGATGAGAATTTGACGGAGCGCGCACTGAGGGTTTTTCCCGGCTTCGATCAGGGCACCGATATTTACGGCGCGAGTTCCCGCGCCGTGCTACTGTCGATCTCAGTTGCAGTTGTGGTTCCCAGAATTTCAAGCACCCAGTCGGACTTCGTGCCCACTGTGAGTGCTTGTGTATTTCCGGTCTTCTTGATCCGGCGGGGCAATCATCGCGGCGACACGAGGTCCGCACGGTGCGGATCGCGCTGTACTGCCCCAAAGGAGATTTGACATGGCTACTGGTACCGTGAAGTGGTTCAACGCGGAAAAGGGTTTCGGCTTCATCGAGCAGGACGGTGGCGGCGCTGACGTGTTCGCCCACTACTCGAACATCGCCGCCCAGGGCTTCCGCGAGCTGCAGGAAGGCCAGAAGGTCAGCTTCGACATCGCGCAGGGCCAGAAGGGCCCGACGGCTGAGAACATCGTTCCCGCCTGACGCTGACGCTTGCTTCGCAGCTGGGGCCCGCATCTTTCGGGGTGCGGGCCCCAGCTGCGCGTTTTCCCTGCAGCGAGATCCACCTGCGGGACGATCTGAGGTTTCCGCGGCCCTCCGCACGAGGATCCTCACCCGGGGGAACCCGCCGCCTTCGCACTGCGTCCCCGTTTCCAGCGCCTGAGTCCGCACTGATTTCCGTCGGCCAGATTCGCTTCCACGTTCCATCCGGCCCATTCTCGCAATTCTCCGTGCGCTCGCCGCTGCGGGAATTCCTTGATATGCGCCGCATTCGAGGAAGGTTCCGCATGAACCGCACACGTACGAACAATCGCTCCTCCGCCTCCTCCTCCCGCACGGGCGGGAGCCGGTTCGGCTCGGCGGCCCCCAGCCGTTCGGGCGGCCAGAGCCGCTCCGCCGGCTACGGCCGTCGGCCCGCCGCTGTAGGCGGCGAGTTCGCCCTCCCCCGGACGATCACCCCCGCGCTGCCCGCCGTGGAGGCGTTCGCCGAGCTCGACATGCCCGCCCCGCTGCTCGCCGCGCTCGGCGCGGAGGGCGTGAGCGTCCCGTTCCCGATCCAGGCCGCGACCCTGCCGAACACCCTCGCGGGCCGCGACGCGCTCGGCCGCGGGCGCACCGGCTCCGGCAAGACCCTCGCCTTCGGCCTCGCGCTGCTCGCCCGTACCTCCGGACGGCGGGCGGAGCCCCGCCAGCCGCTGGCCCTGGTACTCGTCCCCACCCGCGAGCTCGCCCAGCAGGTCACGGACGCCCTCGCCCCCTACGCCCGCTCCGTGAAGCTGCGGCTGGCCACGGTCGTCGGCGGCATGTCGATCGGCAAGCAGGCCAGCGCGCTCCGCGGTGGCGCCGAGGTGGTCGTCGCGACCCCCGGACGCCTCGCGGACCTCATCGAGCGCGGCGACTGCCGACTCGACCATGTGGACATCACCGTGCTCGACGAGGCCGACCAGATGGCCGACATGGGCTTCATGCCGCAGGTCACCGCTCTACTCGACCACGTGCGCCCGGGCGGCCAGCGGATGCTGTTCTCCGCGACCCTCGACCGCAACGTCGACCGGCTCGTGCACCGCTACCTGAACGACCCCGTCGTCCACTCCGTCGACCCCTCGGCCGGCGCAGTGACCACGATGGAACACCATGTGCTGCACGTGCAGGGGGCCGACAAGCACGCCACGACCACGGAGATCGCCGCCCGCGACGGCCGCGTGATCATGTTCCTGGACACCAAGCACGCCGTCGACCGGCTGACTCAGGACCTCCTCAACAGCGGCGTACGGGCCGCAGCCCTGCACGGCGGCAAGTCCCAGCCCCAGCGCACCCGCACCCTGACCCAGTTCAAGACCGGGCACGTGACCGTGCTGGTGGCCACCAACGTCGCCGCCCGCGGCATCCACGTCGACAACCTGGACCTCGTGGTCAACGTGGACCCGCCCACCGACCACAAGGACTACCTCCACCGCGGCGGACGCACCGCCCGCGCGGGCGAGTCCGGCAGCGTCGTCACCCTCGTCACCCCCAACCAGCGACGCGACATGACCCGCCTCATGGCCACCGCCGGCATCACCCCGCAGACCACTCAGGTCCGCTCCGGTGAGGCCGATTTGCAGCGCATCACCGGCGCCCGCACCCCGTCCGGCATCCCCGTCGTCATCACGGCGCCGGTGAGCGAGCGCCCCAAGCGCAGCGCCGCCTCGCGCGGCCGGCGCGGCCGCCCCTCGCAGGCCTCGCGCCGCGGCGGCCGGCGCCAGGGCACATTCGACGCTGCGGCCTAAAGCCCCGGCGCGCGCAGGTCAGACCCCCTTCCGTGCTTCCCCCTTCCTCCCGTGAGTGAGGCATCATGCGCTGTATCATCGCCCGGTTCCCGTTCGACCTCACCAAGGCCGGCGTGCTGGAATCGCTGAAGGGCGTCAAGCCCGAAACCGTCGTGGGTGAATCGGTGATCATCGGCCGCCGCCTCTACCCTGTCATGCAGGTGGGACAGGTCATCACCCGCCAGGACCGCCGCGACTTCAGCGCCCGCGAGGTCATCCGGGCCATGAGCCAGCTCGGCTTCACCGTTAGCGGCCTGCCCGAGGCTCCCTCGGCGGCCCTGAGCCCGCTCCAGCAGGCGTCCGCGATGCTCGGCAGCCCCCTCTCCGTCTGAGCGGCAGAACGACACCGAAGGCCCCGGCCGCTCCTTGGGTTCTGGCGGTTGTTGCAACACCCCAGTTCAAGGGGTGCGACGGACTTCGAGATTCGCGAGGCCCGGCGGACCGGGAAACGCTGGCGATACGGACGCAACCCGTCCGGCGGCAAGAAGGCGGCTCCACCGATCAACGCGGTGGAGCCGCCTTCCGCGCCCTCGCGGTACTTGCGCGAGGCCGACCGCATCGATCGGCGCCGGGGACCGCCCGGCGGTCGGGATGTGTGGCGGGGCGTTCGATCATGTCTGCTTCTGCCGGTTGCGTGGTGATCTTGTTGAGGAACCGGCACGTACCCGACCTACTGCGCACACGGCGGCACCGATCAGCGAGCCCACCAGCAAGGGATTGACCCAGCCCGGGACGAGCTCGACCCGGGCACCATCGGGCCAGGTACAGGTGACCGACATCGGGAACCTTCGCGTCGTGATCACGATGTCGGCGTGCTCAGGAGCTCGGTAGGCCTGAGGATCGGTCCGCCCAGTGCGTTCTTTCACGCAGGGTCGTGTGGGGCGGGTGTCGAATCCGCTGAAAGTGCCGAGCGCAAAGGTGAGGACCGCCACGCTGAGACAGATCCCGGCTCCCTGGCGCCCACTTGCCGGTGGCATGACGGGCCATGGTCAGTCTTCGCGTCGCCGGCAGATGAACCGCTTTGACGGCGAGCAGTGCGGCGGCAGGGATGGCGAGCAGGACGGCCACAACGAGGATGGGACCTCCCTTACGAGCGCTGCGCCCCCTGCGCGGCCGGCAGCTCGGCAGCCGCGGCATCCTTCTGGCCGGCCTTCCCGGGATGCCTCGGCGAAGCCCTTGCAGAACGCGGTCAGCTTGTCACAAGGCAGCGCGAAGGGAAGCAGCTTTGAGCCACCGTCCAGTTGCAGCTCGACCAGGTAGAGGCGCCCCCACCCTGATCCCGTCGACCGCATCGGTCCGTATCGGGGGCGCCACTCGGCGTAGCAGGTGACGATGTCACCGCCTCAGCCCGCGCGGCCCCGGGATGTGCGAACGCCGGCGCGCCCGGGCAGGTGCTGCGCGGGCAGCAGGGGCGGGCGGCCCGCGCCCCCCAGGCCCCTACGGCCTGCCACGCACTGACCGCTGTGGTCATGAGGTGGGCCGACGGGTCGCTGCCCGCTGCCGACGGGCCGGGGAAGTCAGAAAATGGACTGGTGGGCAATTATCTCGGAGTGCTCCGGCGCCGGCTGCTCGATTCGGCCACGGGCTCGTCCGCTCCCCATGGGCCCCGCGGCTCGGGACACCGCGGGGAGCGCCGGGAGCACGCTCGGCCCCCCGCGGGCAGGGCGCGGCGGCCTCAGCGTCTGTCGTCCCTCCTGAGCATGCGCAGCGTGGCCGGCGAGGTGTTCCTCCTCCAGCTGGCCGTCGTGGTCCTCCTCGTCGCCGCAGCGGTCGTGGTGCTCGTGGTGCAGGGCCGCAGCGCCGCCATGCAGGACGCCCGGCACCGTACGCTCGCCGCTGCCGGAACGTTCGCGGAGTCTCCCGGCATCGTCGCCGCCCTGCGCAGCCCCCACCCCAGCGCAGTGCTCCAGCCGAGCGCCGAGGCGGCCCGGAAGGTCGCCGGGGTCGACGGCATCAACGTGTACACGCTCGACGGGGTCACCGTCACCCACAGCGACAAGCGGCAGATCGGGAAGCACGTCGTCGGGCCCTTCTCGAAGGCGGCGGCCGGCAAGTCCTTCACCGAGGAGTTCAAGGGGTCCCTGGGGGAGTCCGTGGTCTCGGTGGTGCCCGTCAAGGACGCCGACGGCCGCGTCATCGCCGTCGTCACCTCCCCGGTCACGGTCCAGAACGTCCAGGGCATGGTGAACAGGCAGCTGCCGGTCGTCCTCGGCACTGCGGCCGCGGTGCTCACCCTGTCCGCGGGCGGTACCGCTCTGGTGAGCCGTCGGCTCCTGCGGCGGACCCACGGTCTGGGACCGGCCGAGATGACGCGGATGTACGAGCATCACGACGCGGTCCTGCACGCGGTGCGGGAGGGTGTGCTGATCGTCGGCGACGGCGGACGGCTGCTGCTGGCCAATGACGAGGCGCGTCGGCTGCTGGACCTGCCGGCGGACGCGGAAGGGCTCCCCGTCACGGACCTCGGTCTGGAGGAGGGGATCGCCACGCGGATCGCATCGGGCCGTTCCGCGACCGACGAGGTGCACATGGCGGCCGATCGGCTACTGGCGGTGAACATCCGGCCCACCGCCCCTTACGGGACGGACGGGACCGTCGTCACCCTGCGGGATACCACCGAGCTGCGGGCGCTGTCCGGCAGGGCCGAGGTGGCCCGCGAGCGCCTGCAGTTGCTCTACGACGCGGGGGTGCGGGTGGGCACGACGCTGGACGTGGTGCGGACTGCGGAGGAACTGGCGGAGGTGGCGGTGCCGCGGTTCGCCGACGTCGTCACGGTCGACCTGCTGGACCCGGTGCTGCGCGGCGAGGAGCCGCCCGAAATGAACACGGAGATGCGCCGCGCCGCCGCCGTCGGCCTCCAGGGCGACCACCCGCTCTACCCCGTCGGCAAACTGATCCGGTTCGTTCCCACCAGCCCCATGGCCGCCGGCCTGGTCGGCGGCCATGCGGTCCTGGAGGCGGACCTGCACGCCACCCACGGCTGGCGGAGCCAGGACCCGGCCAACGCCCTGCGCATCCTGGAGCGGGGCATCCACTCCGTGATCGCCGTCCCGCTGCGGGCCCGGGGGGTCGTGCTGGGGATGGCCGGCTACTGGCGCGGGCAGGACTCCCCGCCGTTCGACGAGGAGGACGCGTCCTTCGCCGAGGAGCTGACCGCTCGGGCGGCGGTGTCCGTCGACAATGCCCGCCGCTACACCCGCGAGCACACCGTGGCCGACGCCCTGCAGCGCAGCCTGCTGCCCCAGGGCGTGCCGGAGCAGTCCGCCGTCGAGGTCGCGCACCGCTATCTGCCCGCCCAGGCCGGTGTGGGTGGTGACTGGTTCGACGTCATCCCGCTGCCCGGTGCCCGGGTGGCGCTGGTGGTCGGCGACGTCGTGGGCCACGGTCTGCACGCTGCCGCCACGATGGGCCGCCTGCGTACCGCCGTGTACAACTTCTCCACCCTCGACCTGCCTCCGGACGAGCTGCTGAGCCACCTGGACGAGCTGGTCGCCCACATCGACGCCGACGAGCAGGAGTGGCAGGGGGTCACCGGAGCCACCTGCCTGTGCGCGATCTACGACCCCGTCTCCGGGCAGGTGACGGCCGCCACGGCCGGGCATCCGGGCCCTGCTCTGGTCGACCCCGACGGCACCGTGTCCTTCCCCCCGGTGCCGGTCTCCCCGCCACTGGGTCTGGGCGCCGGCCTGCCCATGGAGACCGTGGAGCTGACCCTGCCCGAGGGCTCCCTGTTGGCGCTCTTCACCGACGGGTTGATCGAGGGCCGCGACCGCGATCCGGACGCGGGTCTGGCGGCCCTGCGTGCCGCCTTGGCCGGGCCCGCCCGCAGCCCGGAGGAGACCTGCACCGCGGTGATCGACGCCGTGCTGCCCGCCAGGCCCAGCGACGACGTCGCGCTGCTGGTGGCCCGCACCCGCCGGCTGGACCCCGCGCGGATCGCCGAGTGGGACGTGCCCCCGGACCCTGCGGCGGTGTCCCGGGTGCGCAGCGCCTGCGCCCGCAAGCTGGCGGACTGGGGCCTGGAGGACATCGCGTTCACCTCGGAGCTCATCCTCAGCGAGCTGATCACCAACGCCATCCGCTACGGAACCGAGCCCATCCGGGTGAGGCTGCTGTACGACCGCAGCCTGATCTGCGAGGTGTCCGACGGGTCCAGCACCTCCCCGCACATGCGGCGGGCGGCGGTCACCGACGAGGGCGGCCGCGGCCTCTTCCTCGTCGCGCAGTTCGCCCAGCGCTGGGGCACGCGGTACCCGCCTCGCGGGAAGATCATCTGGAGCGAGCAGGCGCTCCACGACGGGGCCGCACCGCCCGCGGCGGTTCCGGGCGAGGCACTCCTGGCCGGGTGGGACGACGAGCCGCTCTGAGAACGCGCCGGCGGCGCTGCGACTGCTGCAGCAGTGCGGCAGCTGCGGGGAAGGCTGCGTACCCACGGCCGGGACTGCCGGTACTGCCTGCCGAGGCCGCTGAACGTACGCTGGTCTCGACCGGTACGCGACCGCCCGCCATGGAGCCTTCGTGCCTGCACCTCGTCTCCGGACAGCTGCCGTCGCCCTCTGCCTGGCCCTCGCGGCAGCGCCCCTCGGCGCCTGCGGAGGCAGGCCGACCGCCGCGCCCAGAGCACCGGCCGTGGCCACCTCCGCCGCGGACGCCGGCGGCATGGCAGCCCTGACCGCGGCGGCGAAGAAGGAGGGATCGCTCAACACGATCGCGCTCCCGCGCGACTGGGCCAACTACGGCGCACTGATCGACGGCTTCGAGAAGAAGTACGGGATCAAGGTGGCGGTGGAGAACCCGGAGGGCACCAGCCAGGACGAGATCGACGCCCTGAAGGAGCACAGGGGCGCAGGCCGCGCCCCCGACGTGATCGACGTGGGGGACTCGTTCGCCCGGTCCGCCGCCCGGCAGGGCCTGCTCGCTCCGTACGAGGTCGCGGCGTACGACCGGATTCCCGAGGAGCAGAAGGACCCGCGGGCCCGCTGGTCCCACAACTACGGCGGCTACGTCTCGATCGGTTGTGACGCCACACGCGTCAAGACCTGCCCCGCGACCTTCGCCGATCTGCGCAAGCCCGAGTACAAGGGCAAGGTCGCGCTCAACGGCGACCCGACCAAGTCGGGCTCCGCCTTCGCCGGCGTGTATGCGGCGGCCCTGGCGAACGGGGGCTCCTTCGACGACATCCAGCCCGGTATCGACTTCTTCGCCGAGCTCAGCAAGAACGGCAACTTCATCCCGGTCGAATCCACCCCGTCCACGATCGAGGAGGGCCGGACCCCGATCAGCATCGACTGGGACTTCCTGAACCTCGGATACGCCGATGAGTTCCGCCGCAAGGGCGCGGACGTCGACTGGCGCACGGCCATCCCCTTCGACGGCAGCTTCGCCCAGTACTACGCGAGCGCGGTGAACAAGAGCGCCCCCCACCCGGCGGCGGCACGCCTGTGGCAGGAGTACGTCTTCAGCCCGGAGGGCCAGAACATCCGGCTCGGTGCCTACGCACGCCCCGTGCTCATCGACGCCATGGAGAAGGACGGCACCCTTGACCAGGCGGCCGCGGAGAACCTGCCCACGGTCGAGGGCACACCGACGTTCCCGACGGAGGCGCAGATGGAGAAGGCGAGGGAGACCGTCAACCGGAACTGGGCCCGGGCCGTCTCGGGCTGAGGGCCGCACCGCCGGCGCAACGTCGTCGGTCAGCCGTTGTCCGGGGTACGGAGGGCAAGGATCGCCATGTCGTCATGGCCGTCGCTGGGGTGGCGATCGGCCAGTGTCCGGACGAGGTCGTGCAGCGGCAACGCCGCGTGTGCGGTGGCGAGTTCGGCGAGCTCCTCCAGGCATTCGTCGACCGGCCGGGAGCGGTGCTCGACGAGTCCGTCGGTGAAGAACACCAAGGTGGCCGCCGCAGGCACGGAGCAGAAGTGGTCCGGGCGGTGCTGTTCGATGCTCACCCCGAGCGGCACACCGGGCTCCGCCCGCAGGTACTCCGCGCGCCCGTCGGGGGTGAGGAGCAGTGGGGGGAGATGGCCTGCAGTGCTCCAGTGCATCGTCCAGCCCGGTCCCTCGTACTGGATGCGGGCCAGGCAGGCCGTGGTGACGGGGTTGTCGGTGGTGGCCTCCAGGGTGCGGTCGAGCTGCACGAGGATCCCGCTCGGCGGGTTACGGCGGTCGTAGAGGAGGGCGCGCAGCATGCTGCGTGTCTGGGCCATGGAGGCTGCCGCCCGCAGGTCGTGGCCGACGACGTCGCCGATGACGGCGGCGCAGACCCCGTCGGGCAGCATGAGGGCGTCGTACCAGTCCCCGCCGATGTGGTCGGGCTCGGAGGCCGGCCTGTAGATGGCGGCGGAGGTGAAGGGGTGCAGGTCGGGCAGGGTCGGCAGGAGGAGGCGTTGGAAGTGTTCGGCGCCGGCGCGAACCTGTCCGAACAGCCGGGCGTTCTCGATCGCGATCCCGACCATGCCGGCCAGTGCGACGACGATCTCTTCGTCGGCACGGTCGAAGGGCCGGCCGTCGCGCCGCTCGGACAGGTAGAGGTCGCCGTAGATGGTGCCGCGGACCCTGACAGCGGCCCCGAGCAGGGTGCGCATGTGCGGGTGTCCGGGAGGGAAGCCCACGGAGGAGGGGTGGGAGGGGATGTCTTCCACCCGCATGGGCTCGGGGTGGTGGATGAGGTGTCCCAGCACGCCGCGGCCGTGCGGAAAGTCGATCCCGGCAAGGTCCGCCCGCTCGGACTCGGACAACCCGGCGGTGATGAACTGCTCCAGGTACTCCCCTGATTCGTGCAGCACCCCCAGCGCTCCGTATCGAGCGCCCACCAGACCCATGGCGGTGGTGACGATGCGGTGCAGCACCTCGGAGAGTTCCAGCTCCTGAGTGATGGCCAGCACCGCATCCAGCAGGCCCTGGAGCTGGTCCTTGGCTCTGCCCGACTGCCGCAGCTGCTCGTCGATCCGCTCCAGCTCGGCTTCCAGGCGGTGGCTCAGCCCGCGGCTGCGCCGTTGCCGGGGGTGCTTGGACTGCTCCTCCATCACCGCCGCCCGCCAACCGGTGTCCGCGGCGACGCAGGCGGATCCGTACGGCGGCCACGGCGGACCCGCTCATGGGGCCACTTCCGCGAGCGGTGCACCCGGCCCCCTGACATGAACGGCCATCGACAGGACACAGGGTCACACAGCCGTCCGCCCCACGTGTCCATTGCTCCGTGCAGGGCATGTCGCAACCGGGCCGGGCGGGGGATCGGACGTCAGTGGGCGGGGTGCGCAGACGGGTCCTGCGGTGCGGGGGTCTGGCCGGTGTGGCCGGTGTGGTTCGGGGAGGTGTGGTCGGTGCCGGATTCGAGGGTGCCGCCCAGGCGGGTGTGGGCGGGGGCCAGGGCTTCGGCGGTGGCGGCCGTGATCACCCAGGTGGGGCCGACGAGGTAGGTGCCGCCGTACATCCGGGCCTCCGTCAGCCAGGCCGTGCGGCCCGCCTCGGTGGTGAAGGTGGCCATGCGGTACGACTCCGGGCCCGTCCCGCACGCCCCTTCCCGCACCTCGTCCGCGTCGACGGTGACCTCGGGGGTGCAGCCGAGGGCGGCTGCGATCCCCTCGAGCGGGGCGGGGCGGGCCGCCCCGGCCGGGGACGCGGCCGGGGCGGGGCCGTGCGGGGCGGCCGTGCCGTGGCCGGCGCAGCCGCCGGCCAGGAGCAGCACGGGCAGTACTGCGCCGACGGCGAGGTGGCGGGAGGTGGGGAGCACGGGCACGGCTGCCTCACAGGGGTGGAGGGGAGCGGAGGGGGTGGAGGGAATGGAGGGGGTGGAGGCCAAGGGCGGGGGTGCCCGGTCAGCCCGCGGTCGGGGGGACCTTCTTGCCGGTGTCGGTGACGGCGAACCACAGGCCCTGCTTGTTGTGGCCGTTGGTCTGGCCGGGCTCGGTGTCGCCGGTGAAGGTGTAGACGGGCCAGCAGTCGATGGTCAGCTGCTCGCTGCCGTCGGGCCGCTTCACCGAGCCGATCAGTTCCGGCTTGATTCCCGTCGCCTTCGTCTTGTCGATCGCGGCCGCGGGCTTCCAGGTGTCCAGGCAGGCGCCGAGGCAGCCGAATTTCATCGGCCAGGCGCTGTCCTTGTCGAACCGGTAAAGGGTGCGCCACTGGCCGTCGACGAGGATCTTTCCGAGTTTCTCGTTGGACGCCACGGACAGTTCGGCCCCGGTCTTCATGTCCTGGCCGCCCATTCCCATTCCCATTCCGGCGTGGCCGGCCCCCTTCTGTTTCTGGTCGACGGCCTTCTTGCCGTCCGCGGCGAGGGCGTGCCACGTGCCGCCCACGCCTTCGCCCTTCGCCTCGCCGGGCGCAGTGTCCTTGGCGTACCGGTACACGGGCCAGCCGCCCAGCGTCAGCTGCTTGCTGCCGTCGGAGCGGGTGACCGCGCCGAGGAGGCCCGCCTCGATGCCGGCGGAGGCCGACGCGTCCTCGGCGGGCACCGGCGGCCAGGCGGCGGCGCAGTCGCCCTCGCAGCTGGACTTGGGGGGCTGGGGGGTGTCCTTGTCGAAGCGGTAGAGGGCGGCCCCGCCGCTGTCGGTGACGACGCTGCCCACGCCCGCTATCTCCCGTACGGCCAGCCGGCCCGCAGCCCCGGTCTTGCCGGCGCCCGCCGAGGGGTCGGAGCCCGATCCGGAGCCGGCGCCGGTGCCGCTGAGGTCGCCGGGATTGCCCCCGTAGCCGCCGGCCCCGTAACCCGAACCCGAACCCGACCCGTATGCGTCCGAGAGGGCCTTTCCGGCGCCCGCGGGCTGTACGGCGTTTCCGTTGCGGGAGGCGGCGTCGTCGCCGCCGCTGCAGCCGGCCGCCAGCAGCAGAACGGCGGCCACCGATCCGGCAGTTGTCACGCGGCGCATCTTGTTCACGGTCACTCCTTCGGGCTGATCCCGGGGGTTTTCGCTTGCAGGTTTATTCATAAACCCTGCGGAGGGTCACGGAATTGGCACGGGCGCGGATTTATCAAATGACGCTAACCCTTGAACTCCGGTGGGCGGCCGGCGATTACCGCGGGCTCATTCCTGGATGCGCAGCGCGAGCGCCGGACAGCGGCGGACCGCGCGCAGCGCCTTGGGGCGCAGTCGTCCGGGTACGGGCATGACGGCCTGGGCGGGGTAGCCGTCGGCGTCGAGCCGGACGACGTCGGGGAGCAGGTCCACGCACAGTCCGTGGCCCTTGCACAGCGTCCAGTCCACGACGAGCCGTTCGGGGTTCTCGTCCTCGGGCAGCGGCAGCGCGCCGAGCACGCGGCGTCCGCAGCCGCTGCCGAGGGCGTGGTCGCGCAACTCGTCGGGGAAGACGGCGAGCGCGGAGGCGACGAACGAGGACGTGCCGTCGGGGTGGCTGCACGCGCCGCGGCCGCGCACCGCCCGCATGCGGGCGTCGACGGCTTCCCAGGCGACCCGTCCTCCCCCGCCGACCAGGTCCTCCACGGCGGAGGCCAGCGAGGGCAGCCCTCTGACGCAGGGGCCGCACTGGCCGGCGGATTCGTCCGCCATCCAGCGGGCCACCCGGGCCACTTCGCCGGCCGGGCAGGTGTCCTCCGGCAGGGGCAGCACGGCCCCGGCGCCGAGGACCGCGTTGACGGTGGCCAGGGACTGCCGCGAGAGGGTCACCGTGCGCGCCGCGGCCGCGGTGAGCCACCGGCCGTGGTAGCCGCCGACGAGGACACCCTGGCCGGGGCCGGATCCGCACAGCTCCAGGACGTACTCCAGCGAGGTCCCGGTCGGCACCTCCACGACCGTCGAGCCGCCGACCGTGAGCAGGACGGTGCCCGGCTCGGTCGGGAGGCCGGCCGTGCAGTAGCCGGCCGTCCCCATGCGGGCCGCGATGGCGAGCTGGGCGTAGGTCTCGGTGTTGGACAGCAGGGTCGGCACGCCGCCGAGCCCCCGGTCGCTGGTGCGCACCTTCTGGCCGGAGGGGAGCGCGGGCCCGCCCTCGATGCCGTTGATGAGGGAGGTGCCCTCGCCCGTGACGAACCGCTCGGGGAGCAGGGCGACGCGGACCCGGTCGGCGTCCGCGCCCCGTTCGGCGATGGCGGCGCGTACGGACTGCTCCACGTCGTCCCGGGTCACGCCGAGGACGACCTCCTCGGCGCCGACCGCGGAGGCGGCCAGCAGGGCCCCGTCGAGGACGAGGTGCGGGGCGTGCAGCAGCACCGCGGTGTCCTTCAGGCAACTGGGCTCGCCCTCACTGCCGTTGACCACGACGGCGGTCCGCCCGTCGCGCGCGCGGGCGGACCGCATGACGGCCTTGAGCTTGCGGGCGAAGGGGAAGCCGGCTCCGCCGCGGCCGCGCAGGTCGATGCCCTCGGCGAGGGCGACCAGGTCGTCCGGCCGGTACGGGGGCACCTCCCCGTGCACGGTCAGATGGTCGACCCGGTCCAGGCGCGGGAGGACGTCGAGCCCGGCCAGCACCCGGGGCTGGCCCACGCAGCCGAGGGCCGGACTGGTCACACCGGTCACTGCCGCCCCCGTGCCCCGCCCAGCGGGCGGCTGCCGGGCCGTTCGGCGGACATGTCGAGCCGGCTGGTGACGAAGGCGGACCCGGCGCCGTACGGCGGGCGCTCGGGCACGGGCGTCAGCACCGGCCGTGGCGGAGCCGCCGCCCGCGCGCTCGCCGCGGTCGGGCGGCCGGCGGCGGCGGACGCGCCGACCGGGTCGGCGAGCGGGCCTGCCTGCCGCCCTCCGGTGCGGGCGGATGCGGTGGCCGCTCCGGTCTGCCGGGCCAGCCGGGCGGTCAGCCGCTCGGCGGCCCACTCCGCGGGCCGCCGGACGAACCGGCCCCCCGGACGGCTTCCCGACCGGGGCCGCGCGGTCTGCCCGGCCGCCCGCGGCGCGGACGGCTGCTGGGCGGCGGGGAGGGCGGCCTCGGCGCGCAGCCTGGCCCGCAGGCGTACGACGAGGACGGCCGCGACCCCGGCCAGGCACAGGGCGTACGCGACGGTCACCCAACCGCTCGCCGAACGGCCGGACTTGAGGCCGTGGACCAGGGACGCGCCCCAGGCCGGGTACGCACCCACGTGCAGGGCGCGCCACCACAGCGAGCGGCCCTTGGTGGCGAACGCGCTGCGGACCGCGCCCGATACCGCGACGGAGACGAAGAAGTAGCCGGCCAGGCTGCCGAGTCCGATCAGCACGGGCTGGTTGCGGTCGGTGAAGGGGATGAGGACGGAGAGCACGTCGGTGTGCGATTCGGCGATCTTGATCCAGATGTGCAGGGCGAGGAAGCCGAGCCCGGCGACCGCGAGCCCCCGGTGCACGCCCTGGGCGACGAGCCGGTGGCCTGAGGTGAGCAGGACCCGGTCGGTGGCCGCGAGGCCCCACAGGACCGCGGAGGTGAGGGAGACGAGCGAGAGGACGCCCGCGCCGAAGTCGAGGAAGTCCCACAGGTGGGTCAGCGCGCCCACCCGGGCCGCGACGCCGAGGGCGAGCAGGGCGGCGAGGGCGGCGACAACCAGGGTCGCCGGGTGCAGGCCCCCGGCGGGGGACAGCAGCGGCGGCCTGCGCACGGCCCGCCGGCCGGCAGCCGCGGCCGCGGCCACGCCGGCGTGGCGTCTGGTGCGGCGGGCCCGGTGAGAGCGGGAAGCACGGGTCTGGGACAGGGGCATCGGGTTCTCCCATACGCCCGGGCCCGAGGCACTCCAGCGCGCTCTCGGCGCCCGAGGTGTCGACGGAACTGCTCCGCGGCGGGCGGGAGATGGGTGCCTCGCCGACCGGGAGCGGGGGCCGGAGTGCAGAAGCATCGTGGAGCTTCGCAACGCCTCCACAGGATTTATCGAATCGTGACAAGTTCTCGTGCGCATGGCATCGTCACACCGAACGTCCGCGGAGGATTCCCTTCCAACGGTGCGGTGGCGACCGGGGCGACGCCTTGTTCGCCGCCACACCTCCCCGTCGGCAAAATCGAGGCAAAGCCGCGGGACCGCAAGTGGTCGACACTCTCCTGGAGGGTGTAGAGGTGCCCAACTCCCCCGTCGGCACTGGCGCCAACGGGAAGGGGGGCGGCTCGACAGGCCTGTTCCGTTCACGGGGCAGGCCGTACCCCGGCATGAACGAGGTAACAATGTGCGAACTGCTGAACCGTATCTGGGCCCGCCCCCGCGGCGAATGGACCCGGGTCGTGCGCAGGGAACTGCCCGCGCTGGCCGCAGGGATGCTGGAGGAGCTGAGGGACGGGATCCCCGGCTTCGCCAGCCTGGCCGATGAGCTCGACGACGAGGTCGTCAGACAGCGGATCGAGGCAGCCCTGCTGACGGCACTCGGATACCGCGAGCCGGCGCCGCGCCTTCAGGACCGGCAGGCCGGCAGCCGTGACAACGATGCCGAGGAGGACGGCCCCGAGCAGGGCGGCGACCTCGGTCTCGGGATCCACCTCGACGCGGACGCCGACGAGGACGAGCGCGGCTACGAACACGGGGAAGGAGAGGAAGCAGACCCCGGTGCGGACGACGACGCCCTGGCGGCCGAGGAGTTGAGCGCCCTGGTGGCGCGCTCCGGCCGGATCCCCATACCCATACCCCGCCAGGCCTCGCACCGCAGGCGGGCCGCGCCGCCCCTGACGGTGGTCCCGTCCGACGGGCCGGGCAGCCCGTCCGAGCGGGCCCGGCGGGAGCTCTTCTCCGCCCTCACATGTGACATGCCCATGGCTGAAATAGCCCTCTCGGAGCTGGCCCGGGCGGCCGGCTGGGCCCTGCCCGCCGAGGTACGCGCCATCGCCCTGGCCACCCCCGGCGAGACCCAGCAGCTCGCGGCCGTCCTGGACGACGGACTCGCCGGCATGGTCGGCGGCCAGCCCTGCCTGCTGGTCCCGAGCCCGGACAGCCCGGACACCCGGACCTCCCTGGAGGCCCTGCTGCGCGGCCGGTTCGCCGCCGTGGGCCACCCCGTCGCCCCCGGCGACACCGCCCACTCCCTGCGCTGGGCCCTGCGGCTGCTGGCGCTGACCCCGAACCGCCCGGGCCTCGACGGGCGCCCCCTCTTCGTCGACGACCACCTCTCCACCCTCCTCCTGCTCCAGGACGAGCCCCTCGCCCACGCACTGGCCGCCCGCTGGCTGCGGCCCCTGGCCAACCTGACGCCGCGCCAGAGCGAGCGGCTCGAAGTGACCCTGCTGGCCTGGCTGGAGGGCGGTGGCGCCCCCGAGGCCGCCAAGGCGCTCAGCGTGCACCCGCAGACCGTGCGCTACCGCATGCGGCAGCTCGAGAAGCTCTTCGGCCCCGGCCTGCGCGACCCCCGCACGCGCTTCGAACTCGAAATGGCGCTGCGCAGCCGCCGCCTCATGGCACAGGTCCGGCGCCAGTACTCCCGGGTCGGCCGCAAAGCCCGCGCCGCCGCGACCGACTTCCGCCCCCTGGGCGTGGGCCGCATGGCCCGCGTCAACGGCCTGTAGCCGAAGGCGACCACCCGCGCGCGGGGGCGAACGCCTCCCCCCGCCCCCGCGCCCCCCCCCCCCCCGGGGCCGCCCGGCGGCGGGGGGGGGGGGCCCCCGC